>JANNKS010000565.1:0-12087 GCA_031396425.1 Rhizobacter sp.
GCTTCGAATGGAAGTTCTCGGTGGCCGCGATCGTCGCCAACCTGCACGACGTGATCATCATCCTGGGCTTTTTCGCGTTCTTCCAGTGGGAGTTCAACCTCACGGTGCTCGCGGCGGTGCTGGCGGTGCTGGGCTATTCGGTGAATGAGTCGGTGGTGATCTTCGACCGGATCCGTGAAGCTTTCCGCAGGTACCGCAAGATGAACACCCACGAGGTGATCGACCACGCCATCACCAGCACCATGAGCCGCACCATCATCACGCACGGCAGCACCCAGATGATGGTGCTGTCGATGCTGGTGTTCGGAGGCCCGACGCTGCACTACTTTGCGGTCGCCTTGACGATCGGCATTCTGTTCGGCATCTACTCGTCCGTCTTCGTCGCTGCCGCCATTGCGATGTGGCTGGGCGTGACGCGTGAAGACATGGTCAAGGCGGGCAGCAAAGACGTCGATCCGGACGATCCGAACGCCGGGGCGGTGGTGTAGAGTCCACTGCTGAATTGACTCGCACGCCGCACACCTCATCCATGGCGACATTGGCTAACCCGACGGCAATCGCGCAGCAGGCTCGCCGAACCTATGCCGAAGGCCTGGTCAGGGGCATGCCGGCGATCGCGCATGCGGTGGATCAGGCGGCACGGGCGCTGTTGGGCCAGGTTGCCGAACCGGCGGTCACGAGTCGGCGCCGCGACGCCGTTCAAGACCTGCAGCGCCTGGGTTCGTTCTGGCTGCAAGGCATGACGACAACGCTGCGCGGCGCCCTGCAAACCGGCATGGTGGCGGTTTCCCGCCCGGGCGATCTGCCCATGCCCGGCCTGCGAGCCGCCAAGCCGGGCCTGAGCCTGGTCGACGACGACACGATCGAAAACGAAATCCTGAGCTCTCGCCTGGCCCTGGCCATGATGGACCGGGCCTCGTGGGAGTTCACCGACCTGCGCGGGCGCATCAACACGCTGGAGGCCCGCGAGGACCTCGACAGCAACGACGTGCTGCGCCCGCACGTGCTGGCGCGCATCGTCACCAGTTCCTGGCGCAATGCCGGGCTCAGCCTGGATGCCTGGCGGACCCTGCAGGTCGTGCTGCACGACGAGTTTTCGCATTTTTCGGAAGAAGGCTACCACGAGATCAACCGCTGGCTGATGCAGCGCAACGTGCAGCCCGATGTCGACCTGCGTCCGTTTGTGCGGCGCAATCGGAACACACCTTGGCAAGGCGGAAGCAGCGTCTCGGGCACTGGCTTTTCGTCGTCCAGTGCAGGTGGCAGCGGCGGTGGCGGGCGGGGCGCCGTGGGCGACGAGACCCGCATGCTGACTCACACAGGTGCACTTGCGCGTGGAATCGACCATGCCAACGAGGTGCTTGGCAAGCTGAACAAGTTGGTCGGCCGCCAGCTGCCCGATTTCGTGGTGACCTCGAACGCAAATCGCCCGCGCGCCTCGCCGACCCTGAATGCGGCGATCGCCGAGGCACAGACCGGGTTGGCGCGGCGCTGGTCGGGCACCCAGGCCGGCGGCGCTGGGGGCGAGCGCGCCGTCAGCACGCCCACGCTGATCGAAGAACTGAATCAGCGCAAGGCGGCGCTCAAGCAGGCGGCGACCACCCAGGTCGAACGCGCGACGATCGAAATCGTCGCGTTGCTGTTCCAGAGCATCCTCACCGAAGAGCGCATTCCGGCGGTGGTGCGGGTCTGGTTCGCGCGCCTGCAGATGCCAGTGTTGCGCGTGGCCGTGAGCGAGCCCGACTTCTTTGCCACCATCGACCACCCGGCGCGGCGCCTGATCGACCGCATGGGCTCTTGCGTGATGGGGTTCGACGCGACGGCGCGCGCGGTGGGCGACGCGCTTGAGAAGGAAATCAAGCGCGTTGTGCAGGTGGTCGAGGCTTATCCCGATACCGGCCGGCGCGTGTTCCAGACCGTGCTGACCGAGTTCGAACGGTTCCTCGAGCATTTCTTCAAGAACGAGAACGAGGCCTCCAAGCGTGGCGTCTCGCTCGCCCAGCAGGTCGAGCAGCGCGAGACGATGGCGATCCAGTACACCATCGAATTGCGCAAGATGCTCAACGAGATGCCGGTGCAGGACGGCGTGCGCGAGTTCCTGTTCCATGTCTGGGCCGACGTGCTGGCCATGACTGCCGTCAAATCGGGCCCGCAAGGCGAGGCAACGAAAGCGATGAAACGCGCCGCCGCCGACCTGATCTGGTCGGCCAGCGCGAAAGTCTCGCGCGAAGAGCGCGCCGAAGTGATTCGCCGCCTCCCGCCGCTGTTGAAGTCGCTTCGCGACGGCATGGAACAGGCCGGGGTGCAGCCCGACAAGCAGGACGAGCACATTCAGAAGCTGAACGATTCCCTGGCGGCGGCGTTCACCGCGAAGGCGGCCGCGATACCGCACGAGCGCCTGGTCGAATTGATGGCGCGGCTCGAGACGCTGGAAGAGTTGCTGCCTGAAGCCGACGATGTCGAGATTGACGAGTCGATGGTGCTCGACCTGTCGGGGCACGAAAGTTCCGAGCTCGAAGTCGTGGGCGAGGGCGGTTCGATGCCCACACCCGCGATGCTGGCCTGGGCGCGCGAGTTGCAAGTGGGCAGCTGGTACATGCTCGACTATCGTGATCGCAACGAGGCGGTGCAGCTGTCGTGGCAGGGCTTGCGCAAGCAGCTTTGCCTGTTCGTCTCGCCGCAAGGCCGCGGCATCCTGTTCCAGCAACACCGCCTGGCGGCGTTTCTGCAGGCCGGTTTGCTGGTGCCTGCGCAGGACGAGTCGCTCACGGTGCGCGCGACCCGCAGCGCATTGGCCAAGCTTGACGGGGACCCGAGTCGTCTGTTGAACTGAGGTCGACCGGCACCGCGCCCGCAGCGGGCGAGGCCACGACGGCCCGGGTCAGTGAATCAGCCGATCCTCGGCATCGACGAACAGCTCATCCAGGATCAGCGCGTCGGGCTCCTGGCCGAGACTCCAGAAGACCATCAGCACGATGATTTTCAGGTCTTCGAGCTCGATCGGCGTATTGCCGATGGCGTTCGCCCTGTCGATCACCATTTCGCGCATCGGCGGCGGCAGCAGGCCGGCCGATTCCAGGAAGCTGATGAAGCCGATCGATTCTTCGCCCAGGTGCTCCTGTTCCTGCGCGGTGTAGACGCGCATGCTGTGGGCCGCCTGCTGGCCCACGTGGGCATCGGCCGAACTCGTGAGCTCGTCGAGCCAAACCAGCGCTTCCTGAATTTCTTCCGGTTCGAAGCCCACCGAACTCAGCTTGCGAGTGAGCTGGTCGTGAGCCGGGCAAGCGTCCGGGCGCCAGTAGTTTTCGTACAAGTACACCAGCACGTCGAACATGCCAAACACTATACCGCAGCGCCCTTTTCCGGGGCGGCCGCGATGGGCCCGTAAGCGGGGGCCGTTCCGTGGTTTTCGGCAGTTCGAAGCGCTCAGCCCCGGCTGATGCGCTGGAACAGCTGGCCGGCGAGGCGGGTCACCTGGCCATCGAGCTCCAGTTCGAGCAGCCGGATGTTCAGCTGCGCAGCCGACCAGCCGGTACGTGCGACCAGGGCTTCGAGCGACATCGGCTCGTAACCGAGCGCCTCAAGCAAAGGGTCGGTGTGCGGCGATTCCTGTGGGACCGGCGCGCTGGTCATCCGGACCCCTGGAAACTTCATGTCTTCGAGGATGTCCTGCGCCGAATCGACCAGTTTCGCGCCCTGCTTGAGAAGGGCGTTGCAGCCACGTGACAGGGGCGAGTGAATCGAGCCGGGAATCGCATAGACATCGCGGCCGGCTTCGCTGGCCAGCCGTGCGGTGATCAGCGAGCCGGATTGCAGCGCGGCCTCGACCACCAGGGTGCCGCGTGTCAGGCCCGCGATGATCCGGTTGCGGATCGGGAAATGCTCGGGCAAGGGCGGCGTGCCGAGCGAGAACTCGCTGAGCAGCAGGCCTCGTTCGACGATGCGTTGTGCGAGTTTCAAGTTGCGCCGCGGGTAGACCTGATCGAGGCCCGTGCCCACCACGGCGATCGTTCCGGCTGCGCCGTCGAGTGCGCCCTCGTGCGCGGCCGTGTCCACGCCCAGTGCCAGACCCGATACGACCGTCACCCCGGCCTGGCTCAGGTGGTGTGCGAAGGCGCGAGCGTTTGCCAGGCCCTGCGGCGTGGGGTTGCGGCTGCCGACGACAGCCAGGCTGGGTGCCTGCAAATGCGACAGCTGGCCTTGGGCGTAGAGCAACAACGGTGGGTCGGCGGTTTCGAGCAGCGGGTTCGGGTAGCGCGGGTCGCCCAGCGGAATCGTTGCACGTTCGTCGGGTGCGGCTTCCAGCCACGCCAGCGTTTTATCGACCTGGGCTGCGAGCGATTCAGCCGGCCGGGCCAACGCGTTGACGACGCTAGCGCTCACCACGTTGCGTTGAGCTGCGCTGGAGGCCTGAAACACGCCCTCGGGGCTGCCGAACTCGGCCAGCAGGCGGCGCGCCGATTCGCGTCCGACGCCGGGGGTTTCCAGCAACCGCAGCCAGGCGGCCAGCTCGTCGCGATCAATCACGCCGCGGTCACGCCACGATCAGCGCCGGGCTTCGGCGTTCAGGGCTGGGTGAACTTGTCGCCCGCGCGGACGGGTTCCTGCACCGAGAGGATCAACGCATACGACATGCGATCGAACACCCGGAACACGAACAGCAGGCCGTGCCGCTCGTCGGGCAATTTGATGTTCGGGCGCGCTGCGTCGGTGGAGTCGATCACGACGCTGCCTTTGCGCCACAGCGCCAGCACATGGCCGCGTTCCATGCCGTCCCGCGTTCCCTTGTTGAGCGCCACGATCTGGTTCTGGCCGGCGTTCAGCCCCTCACCATAGATGGAAACGACCTGCCCGGCCACCGGCCCTTGCGGAGCGTGCGGGCTGTAGTTGCTGAATTCACGCGGTGGAATGGCGGCGAGCCGATCGCCCACCCGGGCTTCGATGCGCAGCGTGTTCAGCAGGAACGTGGCCGGAATGATCTCCGGCTCGCCCAGGCTGGCGTTGCGGCTTTCGCCCGGCAACGTGTACTGCGCCGTACCGACGTAGGTGGCTTCGTAACCCAGCAACTCCTTGGTCGTCGGGTCGAGCAGCGGTTTGGGTTCGCGGAACACGCGGTACTCGCGTTTCGAGTCGTCGAGGGGGCCGCGCACATAGGCGGTGTCGCCACGCCCCATCACGACCCGGTCTTCCTGCGAGGCCACGATTCGCGGTGCGGATTCCAGTTCGTTGGTGCTGAAGATCACCGCTTCGTTCAGGAACGGCTCGATGAGGTGAAACGGAATGGAAGGGATGGCGCCCAGGTCATTGCGCTGGCTGCGTACTTTCGGCGACAGCTTCAATGTGTCACCGCCTACCACTTGGCCGACCCGCAGGCGTGCCCGCCCATCGCCCTTTTCGAGCAACAGCACTTGTCCGGGGTAAATCAAGTGTGGGTTGCGGATCTCGTCGAGGTTCATGCCCCACAGTTCGGGCCAACGCCAGGGCGTCTTCAGGTACAGGCTGGAGATATCCCAAAGGGTGTCGCGCACCTTGACGGTGTAGGTGTCGGGTGCGTTGGGCGCCAGGTCAGACAGCGCAACGCCGGCTTGCGCCACTTTCTGGGCGGTGCCGCGCTGTTGCTGAGTGATTGGAAAATTCTGGGCCACAGCAGGTGCTGCTGCCAGCGCCGCCAGCAACGCGGCCAACGAGGCGGCGCGCAAATTCTGGAGCGCGCTTGGGGCGAAGTCGTTGCGACGCGTCATGTAGGGGATTCTCCGCATACGCAGGCTTTCTGGCCTGCCCAGTAAGGTTAACCAGCCGCGCCGACCGCGGGTGCGGTGGATCGGCGAAAATCCTCAATCAGTTTGGGAGATTCTGCCCCTAAACCATTGATATCGCAACGAAAGTGACGTGTCGAGGTGTGCAGGTGTGAGACCTGTCACACGCCAGCGTGTTCTGTTCCCGAACTTGTGTCTCGTGCAGCCGACCGTCCCGCATCCCCCCCCGTCCCATGGCGAAATTGAACATCCTGCGTTATCCCGACCCGCGCCTGCATACGCTGGCTCAGCCTGTTGCCGAAGTCGACGCCCGCGTGCGCCAGCTGGTCGACGACATGCTCGAGACCATGTACGCGGCCGAAGGGGTCGGCCTGGCCGCGACCCAGGTCGACGTGCACCAGCGCATCGTCGTGATCGACACCTCGGCGACATTGGACCAGCCGCATGTGCTAATCAACCCGGAGCTGGTCAAGCAAAGCGAAGAGCTGACTTTCAGTGACGAGGGCTGTCTGTCGGTACCGACGATCTATGACAAGGTTCAAAGGCATGCCCGCGTGACCGTGCGCGCGCTGAATCGCCACGGTCTGCCGATCGAGGTTGAAGCTGAAGGTTTGCTGGCCGTGTGTGTTCAGCACGAAATGGACCATCTGCTCGGCAAAGTATTCGTCGAGTACCTCAGCCCGCTCAAGCGGAACCGCATTCGCACCAAGATGATCAAGAAATCGCGCGACGACCTGCGGCCTTGAGCCCTCGGGTTGTATCGCACCGTCCCATGCGAGTTGCCTTCGCCGGTACCCCCGAGTTCGCGCTCGCTGCCTTGCGTTCGCTGGCGAATGCGGGTTTCGATGTCCCGCTCGTGTTGACGCAACCGGACCGGCCGGCAGGACGTGGGCTCAAGCTACATGCGTCGGTGGTCAAGACCTATGCGATCGAGCACTCCATCGCGCTGGCGCAGCCGCGCAGCCTGCGCATGGATGGCAGATTTCCCGCCGACGCCGCCGCCGCACGGGAGGCGTTGCTCGCTGCGCGGCCCGACGTGATGGTCGTCGCCGCCTACGGCCTGCTGCTGCCGCCCTGGGTGCTGGAACTTCCACGCCTTGGCTGCGTGAACGTGCATGCCTCGTTGCTGCCGCGCTGGCGCGGCGCCGCCCCGATCCACCGAGCCCTTGAAGCGGGCGATGCGCAGACTGGCATCACCATCATGCAAATGGATGCCGGGCTCGATACCGGCGCCATATTGCTTCGCCGACCGGTGCCGGTGCTGCCGCACGACTCCACCGCGACACTGCACGACAGGCTGGCTGAGTTGGGCGGACAGATGATCGTGACAGCGCTGCAGGCTTTGGCTGTTGGTGAGCTCGAGGCCGTGCCCCAGGGCGCATCGGGGGTGTCCTACGCACACAAGATCGACAAGGCCGAAGCGGCGATTGACTGGGGCTTGCCTGCCGAGGTGATCGAGCGGCGCATTCGCGCTTTCGACCCCTTCCCCGGTGCCAGCAGCGAACTCGATGGCAAAGCCTTGAAGGTGTGGCGTGCCGAGTTGTTGAGCCCCGGCGGGCGGGTGAGCGCGGCGGGTGCGCTGCCCGGGCAGATTCTGGCGGTCGAGCCGGCCGGCGTGACGGTGGCGTGCGGCGGCGGCGCATTGCGAATCACCGAGCTGCAGCGCAGTGGCGGCAAACGCCTGCCGGCCGGTGAATTCCTCACCGGGCACGACGTGAAGCCCGGCATGCGGTTTGCCGCCGCTGGCCATTGAACTGCGACGACCGGTCCGCGTCTTCGCGACGGTGAATCGCGATGGTGAACTGCGGCGACGAACTGCAACGAACAAAAGCCGAAAGGACAAGCGCACGATGTTCAATCTGATGAAAACCGCCATCCTGATGGCCGCGATCACGGCGCTGTTCATGGCGCTGGGCTCGTTGCTCGGCGGCCAGCAGGGCATGATGCTGGCGCTCATCGTGGCGCTGGCCATGAACTTCTTCAGCTACTGGTATTCCGACACGATGGTGCTGAAGATGTACAACGCGCAGGAGGTCGATGAAACGGCGGCCCCGCAGTTCTATCGCATGG
This sequence comes from Rhizobacter sp., assembly GCA_031396425.1. GTDB lineage: Bacteria > Pseudomonadota > Gammaproteobacteria > Burkholderiales > Burkholderiaceae_C > JAEMQF01. The sequence goes on from JANNKS010000565.1 coordinate 7,827, forward strand.
TGCGTGAACTCGCGCAACGCGCCGCGTTGCCGATGCCGCGGGTCTACCTGATCAACGAAGACGCGCCGAATGCCTTCGCCACTGGGCGCGACCCTGAACACGCGGCGGTGGCGGCCACCACCGGCATCCTGCAGGTTCTCAGCGAACGCGAGTTGCGCGGTGTGATGGCGCATGAACTGGCGCACGTCAAACACCACGACATCCTCATCAGCACCTTCAGCGCCACCATGGCCGGGGCAATTTCGATGCTCGCCAACTTCGCGTTTGTTTTCGGCGGGCGCAACAACGAAGGCCGCCCGGCGAACCCGATCGTGGGTATCCTGGTGATGCTGCTCGCGCCGCTCGCCGCCAGCCTGATCCAGATGGCGATCAGCCGCGCACGCGAATTCGAAGCCGACCGCGGAGGGGCCGAGATTTCCGGCGACCCGCAGGCACTGGCGAGTGCTTTGCAGAAGATCCAGCGCTACGCTCAGGGCATTCCGATGCAGGCCGCCGAACGCCACCCGGAAACGGCCCAGATGATGATCATGAACCCGCTGTCTGCGGGGGGTCTGCGGGGCCTGTTCTCGACCCACCCCGCCACCGAGGAACGCGTCGAGCGCCTGCTGGCGCTGGCTCAAGCTCAAGCAGTGCGGCGTTGAAGGTCGCCGTTCGCCCAACCTGATGTTCACGCTCGCACGACGTTTCTTCAAGGATCCCGATGCGCGCCGTGGGGCGCGCGACATGTTGCCGTTCGCCCCGGGCATTGCCGCCTGGGGTGTGGTGACGGGCCTGGCGATGGTGAAGTCGGGCCTGAGCACGCCCTTGGCAGTGTTCATGTCGCTGGTCGTCTACTCCGGCAGTGCCCAGTTGGCCACATTGCCCTTGCTCGTTGTCGGTGCGCCGATCGGCGTCGTCTGGGCCACCGCGTTGTGCGTCAACCTGCGATTTGTCATCTACAGCGCGCAGTGGCGGATTTACTTCGGGGCGTTGCCGCGGGCTCGGCGCCTCGCGCTCTCGTACCTCGCGGCCGACCTGAACATGATTGTTTTCCAGCGCACCTATCCCGGCCCGGCGCGCGAAGTCGGCCAGGTACCCTACTTTCTGGGCGGAGGCCTCGGCCTGTGGCTGGTCTGGCAATCGGCGTCGATGGCGGGCATCGCCTTTGCGCACCTGATTCCCACCGAGTGGGGGCTCGGATTCGCCGGCACCCTGGCGATGCTGGGCCTCGCCTACGGCCTGCTGGTGGACCGCGGCAGCTGGGTTGCGGCCACTGTCGCGGGCGCAGCCGCGGTGGCTGCATACGGGCTGCCGCTCAAGTTGAACATTCTGGTCGCAATCGCTGCCGCGGTGGCTGCCGGGCTGCTCAGCGAACAGGCACAACGTGCTGCGACGCATCTGCGCGGGCCCGCATGAGGACTTGCGCCGTTGTGCCAGCGGCGATGCCGGTGCCGGTTCGAGTTCCTCACGGCACCCGGCGTGGCTCTGTCCATGAGTGACGCGGGCTCGGCAGTGGCCATCCTCGGATTGGCCCTGATCACCTTCCTGACTCGCGGGCTGCTGTTGATCCCACGCGAAGAGCTTCCCATCCCGCCCTGGCTGCAGCGCGCTGTGAAGGTGGCACCACTGGCGGCATTGGTGGCGGTGGTGGTGCCGGAAATCACGATGACGCAGGGTCAGCTGGTGCAAACATGGCAGGATGCCCGGCTGCCCGCGGTATTGGCTGCCAGCTTGTGCTATTTCTGGCGCCCAGGTGTGCTCGGCCCGATGCTGGCCGGTCTGGCCCTGTTCCTGCCGTTGCGCATCGGGTTGGGCTGGTGACGCGGCTGGCTCAGCCGGGTTGGTAAGCTAGGGCCCGCCCGGATCGTTTGGTAACTGAATTACATTAAACTCGAGCACGAGGTTTCATCTCCATGAACGTCATTCGTTTCACCGATCTCATCGCATCCGGCCAGGTGGCCGGCAAGCGCGTGTTCATTCGCGCCGACTTGAACGTGCCGCAGGACGATGCCGGCCGCATCACCGAAGACACTCGAATTCGCGCCTCGGTGCCGTGCATCCAGATGGCGCTGAAGGCGGGTGCGGCGGTGATGGTGACCTCGCATCTGGGCCGCCCCACGGAGGGCGAATTCAAACCCGCCGACTCGCTTGGCCCCGTCGCCCGGCGCCTGGGTGAACTGCTGGGTCGCGATGTTCCCGTGCTCACGAACTGGGTCGATGGCGTGGCGGTGCAGCCCGGGCAGCTGGTGATGCTTGAGAACTGCCGCGTCAACAAGGGCGAAAAGAAGAACTCGGAAGAGCTGTCGCGCAAACTCGCTGCGCTGTGCGACATCTTTGTGCACGATGCCTTCGGTACCGCACACCGCGCCGAGGCGAGCACCTACGGCATCGCCCAGTTTGCGAAAGTGGCGTGTGCCGGGCCCTTGCTCGCCGCCGAAATCGACGCGATTCAAAAGGCCCTGGCGAACCCGAAGCGGCCTTTGATCGCCATCGTTGCGGGCAGCAAAGTGAGCACCAAACTGACCATCCTGCAAAGCCTGGCGAAGAATGTCGACGCCTTGATCGTCGGCGGCGGCATCGCAAATACGTTCATGCTCGCCAGCGGCATGAAGATCGGCACCAGCCTGGCCGAGGCCGGCCTGCTGGGCGAGGCGAGGGCGGTGATCGAAGCGATGCGCGCGCGCGGCGCGGCGGTGCCGATTCCCGTCGACGTGGTGACCGCCAAGGCCTTCAAGGCCGACGCGGTGGCGACGGTGAAAGCGGCGACCGATGTGGCTGACGATGATCTGATCCTCGACATCGGACCGAAGACCGCGGCAAAGCTCGCCGAACAACTCCAGACCGCCGGCACCATCGTCTGGAACGGCCCGGTCGGGGTGTTCGAGTTCGACGCCTTTTCGCGCGGCACGGAAACCATCGCTCGCGCTATCGCCGCTTCGAGCGCGTTTTCGATTGCCGGAGGCGGCGACACGTTGGCGGCGATTGCCAAGTACGGCATCGAAGACAAAATGGGCTACATCTCCACCGGCGGCGGGGCGTTCCTCGAAATCCTGGAAGGCAAGACGCTGCCCGCGTTTGAAATCCTGAGCCGCCGCGCGGCGCAGCCTGCGCCGCTTTGAACGGTGCCGCCGCGATGCAGGCCGGTGCATCGTGGCGGTTTCGAACCGCCGGCCCACAACAAGAAAAACGGAGTTGCCCCATGGCACGTGCCACCAAGATCGTCGCCACGCTCGGCCCGGCGTCGAGCTCGCCCGAGGTGCTGGAACGCATGATTCGCGCCGGCGTCGATGTCGTGCGTCTGAATTTTTCGCACGGCACGGCGCAAGACCACATCGATCGCGCCGCGCTGGTGCGCCAGGTGGCTGAACGTGCCGGCAAACAGGTGGCCATCATGGCCGACCTGCAGGGCCCGAAGATTCGCGTCGGCAAATTCGAAGGCGGCAAGACGATCCTCGAGCCCGGCCAGAAATTCATTCTCGATGGCGCGACGACCGAGCTGGGCAACAACCAGCGCGTCGGGCTGGACTACAAGGACTTGCCGCGCGACGTGAAGCCCGGCGACACGCTGCTGCTCAACGACGGGTTGCTCAAGCTCACGGTCGATGCGGTGCAAGGTGAGCAGGTCTACACAACAGTCGTCGCCGGCGGCGAGCTCTCGAACAACAAGGGCATCAACAAGGCGGGTGGCGGCCTGACGGCGCCGGCGCTGACCGCGAAGGACATGGAAGACATCAAGACGGCGATGAGCTTCCAGTGCGAGTACCTGGCGGTGAGTTTCCCGAAGAACGCGACCGACATGGAAAGGGCACGCCAGCTTGCCAACGTGGCCGGTGAAGGCAGCCGTCACAGGCCGGGCATGATTGCCAAGATCGAACGGGTCGAGGCGATTCCCGCGCTGGACGAAATCCTGCGCGCCTCGGACGGCATCATGGTCGCGCGCGGCGATCTGTCGATCGAAGTCGGCAATGCGGCGGTACCGGCGCTGCAAAAGCGCATGATCCGGCGCGCCCGCGAACTCGACAAGGTGGTCATCACCGCGACTCAGATGATGGAGTCGATGATCGTCAACCCGGTGCCCACGCGCGCCGAAGTCAGCGACGTTGCGAACGCGGTGCTCGACGGCACCGATGCGGTGATGCTCAGCGCCGAAACCGCAACCGTATAGTATCCGGTCGAGTCGATCCAGCAGATGGAAGCGATCGCGTTCGAGGCCGAGCAGGCCGACGATGCGACGATCGAGTCCGACTTCACCAACAAGCGCTTCGGCCGCATCGACCAGTCG
>JANNKS010000598.1:0-5370 GCA_031396425.1 Rhizobacter sp.
GACGCCGAGGTCGAGTTCATCGCGGCGCAACGCAGCTTCACCATGGCCACCGTGTCCGAAACCGGCTGGCCCTACCTGCAGCACCGTGGCGGGCCGCGCGGCTTTCTCAAGGTGCTGGACGACAAGACATTGGCGTTCGCGGACTTTGCCGGCAACCGCCAGCTCGTCAGCGTGGGCAACGCGGCTGGCAACGACCGCGTGGCGCTGATCCTGGTCGACTACGCGAACCGGGTGCGCCTGAAGCTGCTCGGCCGCCTGACCGTCACCGACTGGGTGGCAAACGACCCGCTGGCGAACAGCTTGCTCGAGCCGGGCTACCGCGCGCGCCCGCAACGGGTCGTCACGATCAAGGTCGAAGGCTTCGACTGGAACTGCCCGCAACACATCCCGGTGCGCATCGACGCCGAGGACGTGCAGCGCGCGCTCGACGAACGCGATGCGCGCATCGCAGCGCTCGAAGCCCAACTCGCTGCGCAACCCCGGCCCGCACCGGCTTAGTTGGGCCTGCGCCAGACCCCCTTCCGGCCCGGCCGGGGCCCCGCACTGAATCGCTGACCTCCCCGCTCGTTCGCTGAGGCAGGCCGGTTTCGCCCTGCTCGCGAACACATCACCCATGCAAAGGACTTCCTCATGACCACGACCCTCAAGCTGCATCGCCACCCGTTGTCGGGACACTCGCACCGCGTCCAGCTCGCCCTCTCGCTGATGGGCCTGCCGTTCGAGATGATCGACGTCGACCTGATGAAGGCCGCGCACAAGTCGCCCGCGTTCCTGAAGCTCAACCCCTTCGGCCAGGTGCCGGTGCTGGAAGACGGCGACACCGTGGTGTTCGACTCCAACGCGATCCTCGTCTACCTGGCCGCGAATTTCGACCCCACGGGCCGCTGGATGCCGCGTGACGCCAAAGGCCAGGCCGACGTGCAGGCCTGGTTCTCGGTGGCCGCCGGCCTGATCGCGTTCGGCCCGGCAGCGGCGCGGCTGATCACGGTGTTCGGCGCGAAGTACAACCCGGACGACGTGATCGGCCGAGCCCATCTGCTGCTGAAGGTGATGGAGGCCCGCCTGGCCGCGACGCCGTTCCTCACCGGGGCAGCCGGCAACCTGGCCGACGTGGCGGCCTACAGCTACATCGCCGCCGCGCCCGAGGGCAACGTCGACCTCGGCGCCTACGCCAAGGTGCGCGGATGGCTGGCGCGCGTCGAGGCGCTGCCGGGCTTCGTGCCGTTCGGCAAGACGGCGGTCGGCCTGGCCGCGTGACGCTCGCCCACACCTCCGCTCAACCCTCGCTTGATCCGCGCTTGAACTCATCTGCCCGCAGACTCGCCCCATGGAACACACAGATCCGAGAAACGACGAGCCCTTCCATGCGGGTGAGTTGGCCGTGCATGACCGGCTGGGCATCCGCCAGCGCATGAAGGACATCGGCCAGCGCGTGATTCGCCCGTTCATGCCCGAGCAGCACCAGCAGTTCTTTGCTCAGCTTCCGATGGTGCTGGTGGGATCGGTCGACACAGCCGGGCGGCCCTGGGCGTCGGTGCTGGTCGGCCCGCCGGGCTTCATGCACGCGCCGGACGCGGCTCACCTGGACTTGCATGCGCTGCCGATCCCCGGCGACCCACTGGCCGCCGGCCTCGCGCCCGGTGCCGCGCTGGGTTTCCTCGGCATCGAACTGCACAGCCGGCGCCGCAACCGCATGAACGGGCATGTGGTCTCCAGCACCGCACAGGGCGTGCGGGTGCGGGTCGACCAGACGGTGGGCAACTGCCCGCAATACATCCAGGGCCGCGAGGTGCACTGGAAGCGCGACGCCACCGACCTGTCGCCGCGCGCCGTGGAAACGTTGGACCGGCTGGACGACGAGGCGCGCGATCTCATCGCCCAGGCCGACACCTTGTTCGTGGCCACCCACGCGCCGGCGGCCGAGGGGCAAGCCGCGCGCGGCGCCGATGTCTCGCACCGCGGCGGCCGTGCCGGCTTCGTGCGCGTCGAGAGCGAGCGCAGCTTCCTGGTGCCCGACTTCACCGGCAACTTCTTCTTCATGACCCTGGGCAACCTGCAGCTCAACCCGCGCGCCGGCGTGCTGTTCATCAACTTCGACAGCGGTGACCTGCTGCTGCTGACCGGCACCGCCGAGGTGATCTGGCAGGGCGACGAGCTGAAGGCCTTCGAGGGCGCCGAGCGCGCCTGGCGCTTTCACGTCGAGTCGGGCGTGCGCCTGCGCGACGCCTTGCCGCTGCGTTTCGGCTTCCGCGACTGGTCACCCAACTCGCTGATCACCGGCACCTGGGACGAGGCTGCCAGCCGCCTGCAAGCGCAGCGCTTGGCGCAGACCTGGCGCCCCTACCGCGTGACGCGCATCGTCGACGAGAGCAGCGTCATCCGCTCGTTCCACCTGCAGCCCGACGACGGCCACGGCGTGCCGGCCTTCGAGGCCGGGCAGCACCTGCCGATCCGCCTGCGGCCGCCCGGCGCGGCGCCGCTGCAACGCACCTACACCATCTCGCACGCGCCGGGCGATGACGGGCTGCGTCTGAGCGTCAAGCGCGAAGGCGTGGCATCGAGCCATTTGCATGACCACGTGCAGGTCGGTGACCGCATCGAAGCACTCGGACCGCGCGGCCAGTTCACCATCGATGCGAAAGCGCGCCGGCCGGCGGTGCTGATCGGCGCCGGCGTCGGCATCACGCCGATGGTGGCGTTTGCGCGGCACCTGGTGGCAGAAGGTTTTCGCCACCGGCGAATGCGCCCGCTGCACCTGATCCAGGTGGCACGTGACGCGTCGCTGCGCGCCTTCGGCGATGAACTGCAGACGCTGGTCGAGCGGGCCAAGGGCGCGATGCGCTTGCACGTGGTGCTGAACGTGGGTGCACAGCCGCAACTGACCGGCCCGCTGACGATCGACATGTTGAAGGGAATCCTGCCCTTCGACGACCACGAATTCTTCCTCTGCGGCCTGCCGGGTTTCATGCAGGCGATCTACGACGGCCTGCGCGTTCTGGGCGTGCGTGATGCGCGCATCCAGGCCGAGGCCTTCGGCCCGTCCTCGTTGAAACGCCGACCCGACGAAGCGACCAGCGCGCCACCGCCACCCGCGCCTGCTGCCGAACAAGCCACCGTGGTCTTCACACAGACCGGCGATGCCGCCGAGTGGACGCCCCAGCATGGCACGCTGCTGGAGTTTGCCGAGGGCAAGGGCCTGGCACCACCCTTCTCGTGCCGCGCCGGCCACTGCGGCTCGTGCGTCACCCGCATGACCGCCGGCCGTGTCACCTATGCCGAACCCACCGCATGGCGGCCGGGCGAAGGCGAGGTGCTGCTGTGCTGCGCCGTGCCGGCCCAGGAGGGCGGCGACCGCATCGAGCTGGACCTCTGAGAGGAAGCCGCAGAATGCTGCCATTGAGACTGCCCACCTGAACGCCGACTTCGACCAGCGCATCGTCATGCCGGCGCCCGATGCAAGGTCCTGGGTGCCATCACCCGAACCCGGCGTGCAACGCCACCGACTCGACCGCATCGGCGGTGAAGTGGCGCGCGCCACCAGCATCGTGCGTTACGACGCCGGCGCGCGCTTCGCCCGCCACACGCACGGCGGCGGCGAGGAGTTCCTGGTGCTGGACGGCACCTTCTGCGACGAGCAGGGCGACCATCCGGCCGGCACCTACATGCGCAACCCACCCGGCAGCTCGCACGCGCCCTTCTCGCGCGACGGCTGCACGCTGTTCGTCAAGCTGTGGCAGTTTGCGGCGGGCGACGACCTACCGGTGCGCGTCGACACCACGCGCGCCACCTGGCGCCCGGGGCTGGTGCCGGGCTTGCAGGTGCTGCCGCTGCACGAGTTCGACGGCATCAGCACGGCCCTGGTGCGCTGGGCGCCAGACACGCGCTTCAACACCCACACCCACCCCGGCGGAGAGGAGATCCTGGTGCTGCAGGGCCTGTTCCGCGACGAGCAGGGCGAGTACCCGGCCGGCACCTGGCTGCGCAGCCCACGCTGGAGCCAGCACACGCCCTTCACCGGTGCCGAGGGCGCGCTGATCTACGTGAAGGTGGGGCACCTCGGGGCCAGGTTCCTGGCGCCGCAGGCAGCTTGAGCGCGTAGGCCGCCTGGGCTGCGGGGCCGCTGCGCTTGCTCCACGGTCTGGTCGCGAGTCAGCCCTCTGCAGCGGTAGGCTACAAATGCTGACGGGTCGCATTACAATGTCGCCTCGAGTAAGGAGATGCGCCATGACGGAATCCACCATCACTGCCAAGGGGGCAAACCACCGTGCCCGCCGACATCCGGGCTCTCGTACACGCCGTGCCTGGCACGCGCCTGGTCTGGTCGGTGATGCCCGACGGCACCATCATCGTCCGGGCCAAGACCAAGTCCATCCTCGACATGGCCGGCATGCTCAAGGCACCGAAGGGCAAGCGCGTCAGTGTCGCCGACATGAACCCCTGGCGCTGATCGCGGCGCTCGACACCAACGTCCTGGTGCGCTACATCGTCCAGGACGACGCCGCGCAACTCGTCGCGGCGAAGCGGCTGATCAGCCACTGCGTCAGCGACGGCCTGACGCTGTTCGTTCCAGTGACCGTGGTGTTGGAACTCGAATGGGTGCTGAGGTCCAGCTTCGAGTTCGGGAAGAACGACGTGATGCTGACACTGTCCAGCCTGTTTTCTGCAGCTGAGCTGAGCTTCGAGTCCGAACGCGCACTCGAAGTGGCACTGCAGTTGTTCCGCAAGAGCTCGGCGGATTTCGCTGACTGCCTTCACGTCGCGTTGGCCACCCAGGCCAACGAACAGCCGCTGTGGACCTTCGACAAGGGCGCCGCCAAGGTCAGTGGCGCTCAACTGCTGGCCAAGGCATAGGTACCGCATCCAAACCGAAAACGGCTCTTGCCTGGAACGACCGTCAGCAAGAGTGTGCGCGGCGCGCGGCGCGGCCACAAGCAGACGCGAGCGTTCTTCGTCAACCGTGCCAGCACAAGCTTCGCCATTGAGTCACGCAGGGATGCGTGCAACGCCACGGCCGCCGCACGGCTGCCCACGCCGTCCTGCAAAGCATCGTCAGTTCAAGGCCGAGTCCGCCCGCAAAGTCTGCACCGCCAGGTCAATGAAACTGCGCACCTTCTGCGTCGCACGCCGGCCCTCGTGGTGCACCACATGCACGGGCAGCGGCGCGGCCTCGAAGTCCTCGAGCACGATCTGCAATGCGCCGGTCTTCAGGTGCGCGGCCACCTGGTAGCTAAGCAGCCGGGTGATGCCCAGGCCGGCCACCGCGGCGGCGATGGCCGAGTCATTGCTAGTCGTGCGCATGCGCGCATGCAGCCGTTGCAGCAGCGGCTTGCCGCCGTCGTTGAAACGCCATTCCGACACCGGCGTGACGGC
>JANNKS010000625.1:0-2417 GCA_031396425.1 Rhizobacter sp.
CCCGGTTCGCGCGAGAGAGCTTCAGCGCCGAAAGGGCGACGATTGAAAGACTGGGGTTGGCGGCGAAGGGCTGAGAGCGCTTGCCTGGCTGACAACATCATCGACACCATGACCCGACCTGCCTTCGCCGACGCCGCCGCCACCTGGAACAAGCGCTTCGAAAACCCGGACTACATCTTCGGGCTGGAGCCGAACGAATACCTGCGCGGCCATGCCGCCCGGATTCCGCGCGGCTCGCATGTGTTGTGCGTGGCCGACGGCGAGGGGCGCAACAGCGTGTGGCTGGCACGCGAGGGCATGCGGGTCGATGCCTTCGACATTGCCGAGGTGGGCGTGGCGAAGGCGAAGAAGCTGGCGGCCGACGCGAACGTCGCGGTCGAATTCAGCGTCGCGGATTGCGAGCAGTGGCCCTGGCCGGTCGAGGCCTATGACGCGGTGGTGGCGATCTTCGTGCAGTTCGCCGACCCGGCGATGCGCGAACGGCTGTTCGCCAACATGATCGGCTCACTCAAACGCGGCGGCGTGCTGGTGCTGCAGGGCTACACGCCGAAGCAGCTGGAGTACAAGACCGGCGGGCCACCGTTCGAGTCGCACCTGTACACCGCCGGGCTGTTGCGCAGCGCGTTCGCGCCGCTGCAGATCGTCGAGTTGCGTGAATACGAAGCCGACCTGAGCGAAGGAACGCAGCATCATGGGCGGTCGGCATTGATCGGGCTGGTCGCACGCAAGCCCTGAGGCTGACCGCGGCGTCAGCGGCGCGTGGCCAGGTTTTTGCGTTGGCACAGCACAGATCCCCGAACACTGGAGCCGTCGCGCCTGAGGCATCACGCGTCGCGCAACGGGCCGCTACAGGTTTGCACCTACCCCAATCGGGCAATGTCGGATCGGAGGCGAATCGAGGCAGAATCATTGCACCGCGTTGAGGCGACACGTCGCCTGCCGAGACTCGATAGTCCATTTGAGTTCAATCAAGGAGGTCCTCATGAATCACGTTTCCCGGCTCGTCGCTGGGTCGCTCCTCGCCGCGGCCAGCGTGGCGCAAGCGCAGGACGCCAACCTCGGCCGCAACCTCGCCGCGACCTGCGCGAATTGCCACGGCACGAACGGCCAGGCGCGTGGTGACTCCAAGTCGCTGGCCGGCGTTTCGGCCGAGAAGATCGTGGCCGCGATCGCCGACTTCAAGAGCGGCGCACAGCCCGCCACGATCATGCATCAGATCTCGAAGGGCTACACCGACGAGCAGATCAAGCTGATCGCCGCCTTTTTTGCCGCGCAGCCGGCCAAGCCTTGAGGAGCCCGCGATGACCCCCATCAACACACTTTCGCGCCGCCGCATCGTCGGTGGCGGCCTGGCCGCCGTCGCAGCCGCGTCGCTGCCCGGTTGCGCCAGCCTCACGGGCGGGCCGTCGATCGGCCGCGTCGTGGTCGTCGGCGGCGGTTTCGGTGGTGCCACCGCAGCGCGTTACCTGCGCCTGTGGGGCGGCAACGTCGATGTCACGCTGGTCGAGCGCAACGCCAGTTTCGTGTCGTGCCCTATCTCCAACCTGGTGCTCGGCGGCCACAAGCAGATGAGCGACATCACGGTGTCGTACACCGCGCTGGAAGCGATGGGCGTGAAGCGCATCCAGGGCGACGCGGTCGCGATCGACGCGCAGGCCAAGGAGGTGCGGCTTGCCGATGGCCGCAAGCTCCCGTACGACCGCGTGATCGTCTCGCCGGGCATCGACTTCATGTTCGACCAGGTCGCCGGCTTGTCCACCCCGGCCGCGCAGGAAAAGTTCCTGCACAGCTGGAAGGCCGGCCCGCAGACGGCGGCGTTGCGCCGCCAGCTCGAGGCGATGCCCGACGGCGGCGTCTATGCCTTGGCGATTCCGAAGGCGCCCTACCGCTGCCCGCCCGGGCCGTACGAGCGCGCCTGCATGGTGGCGAGCTACTTCAAGCAGGCCAAGCCGCGCTCCAAGGTGCTGGTGCTCGATGCCAACCCCGAAATCACGTCAAAGAAAGGGCTTTTCGAAAAGGCCTTCGCCGACCACTACAAGGGCATCATCGAGTACCGGGCCAACAACGAACTCAAGCAGGTCGACGCCGCCACCGGCACCGCCAAACTCGAATTCGACGACGTGAAGGCCGACGTGCTGAACGTGGTGCCGCCGCAGCGCGCCGGTGACATCGCGCGCAGCGCCGGCCTGATCAACATGAACAACCGCTGGGTCGGCGTCAATTGGCTGACGATGGAGTCGACCGCGGTACCCGGCGTTCACGTGCTGGGCGATGCGACGTTCTCGGCGCCAGCGATGCCGAAATCGGGCCACATGGCGAACCAGCACGCGAAAGTGGCGGCGGCGGCGATCATCCAGATGCTCAAGGGCCAGCCGGTGAGCGAAGCGCCGGTGGTGATGAACACCTGCTACAGCTTC
>JANNKS010000713.1:0-6861 GCA_031396425.1 Rhizobacter sp.
CAGGGTGTGGATGCCGCCGAGCTTGGTGATGCCGGCGGCGTCACGCGCGAGGTAGTAGTAGCGCTGACCGCTGGCGCGATCGATGGCGCGCGCCGGGTTCGAACGCGAGGGGAACAACCAGTCCGATCCCTTGGCCCGGGCCCCGGGAATCGCAACGACCGGCGCCGCACCTCCGCGCTTGCTTGATCGCCTGCGCGAGGCGATCCGGGTGCGGCACTACTCGATCCGCACCGAGGACGCCTATGCCGACTGGGCGCGCCGCTTCATCCTGTTTCACGGCAAGCGTCATCCGCTGGACCTCGGTGCTGCCGAAGTCGCTGCGTTCCTGACGCACCTTGCGGTGCAACGCGACGTTGCCGCATCAACGCAGAACCAGGCCAAGTCGGCGCTGCTGTTCTTGTACCGGGTCGTGCTGGGGGTGGAGCTGCCGTGGCTGGATGAGGTGATCGGTGCCAAGAGCCCGCGCCGCCTGCCGGTGGTCCTGACGCCCGCACAGGTGCGCGCGCTCTTGAACGAACTCAACGGCACCATGGGCCTGGTGGCCTCGTTGCTGTACGGCACGGGCATGCGTCTGCTCGAGGGGCTGCGTCTTCGCGTCAAGGACATCGAGTTCGAGCGGCGCGAGATCGTGATCCGCGAGGGCAAGGGCGGCAAGGACCGGGTGACGGTGCTGCCCGAAAACCTGATGCTGCCGCTGAACGGGCACATTTCGCGGCGCAGGGCGCTGCACGACAAGGACCTGGCCGCCGGCCTGGGCGAGGTCTGGTTGCCCGATGCGCTGGCGGTGAAGTACCCGCGTGCCGCGCAGGCCTGGGGCTGGCAGTGGGTGTTCGCCAGCAACACGACCAGCACCGACCCGCGCACCGGCGTGATTCGCCGGCATCATCTGAACGAAGCGTCGGTGCAGAAGTCGGTGAGGGGTGCGGCGCGTCGCGCCGGCATCGACAAGCCGTGTTCACCGCATGTGCTGAGGCATTCGTTCGCGACTCACATGCTGCAGTCGGGCTACGACATCCGCACCGTGCAGGAGTTGCTCGGCCACCGCGATGTGTCCACGACGATGATCTACACCCATGTGATGAACCGCGGTGGGCGTGGGGTGCGCAGCCCGTTCGATCAAATCTGACGGGGAGCTCCCGGCCGGCGGCGCCCGGCCCATCCGGCGGGCGTACAGCAAGTCATGCGCGAGCGGTTCTCCGTTCGAGATTCACCCAGACGGCGAACGCGCTGTTGGCGATGAACGCCAGCAGGGCCAGCGCGTTCAGCAGGCCGCCGATGCGAAGCAGGTCGAACGAGTCGCTCGCGTCGCCGCACAGCCGCACCGCCAGTGAGACGTGCAGCAGCGCCAGCGGGGCGTAGAAGCTCGGGTGGTAGGCCAGCTTCACGTGCAGCACGGCGGGCAGGATGATGGGCGCGTGGCCGAACACCATCGAGAACACGAAGCCGATCAGCAGCGCGTGCAGCGCGGCGTCGTGGCCGGCGCTGCCGGGCTGAAAACCGCCATTGGCCAGCGCCACGGCGCCGGCGACGCCGAGCCAGAAGTAACCCGCCAGCAGCGCGACCGCGATGTAGCGCGTCAGGCCCTGGCTGCGCACGGTGCGCCGCGCGATGTCCTGGCGCGCCAGCCACAGCGCCAGCCCGAGCAGCGCCAGCGCGAACAGCGGCTCGCCCCAGCGTTGGCCGTGCGTGCCACCGGCCAAGCCGGCGATGCTGGTGACGAGCAGCCCGATGAAGACCTTGCGCGCCGTGGCCGAGGGCGGCAGGAAGCGCGACAGTTCGAGCCGTTCGCCGGCGATCGTCAGCACCAGGAACGCCAGCCACCAGGGCACGACCTCGTGCACCGTGAAACCGAGCGCCCAGCGTGTGCTGCCGGCCAGCCAGGCGAGCGCGCCGAGCGTCAGCGTGAAGGTGAAGAGCTCGCGCTGGCGCCGCAGGATGTCGAGCGACGCGGCGGCCAGCACCACGCCTGCGGCGACGTAGAACCACGGTGCAACGCGCTGCAGCCCGCCGAGCAGCGCGAACGTGCCCAGCCCCGCGCACAGCGGTGCGGCGTAGGCCCACAGCCGGCGCAGCGCAACCGCGCGTTCGAGCGCGATCACGGTGCCGAAGAAGCCGCTGATCATCAGCGGGCCGTGCAGCGCGGTGATCGCCGTGGCGCCATCGGGCAGCGGCCAGCCCAGGCGCGCCAGGCCGGCCGCGGTGCCCGTCACCAGCGCCACGAAGCCGAGCACGAGCAGGGGCAGGCGCTGGCCGGGCTTGAGGTTCGGGCCTGTGTGCGCTGCGGTCACGGTGGGCCCCGTGTCAGGCTACCCCGGCCAACCGAAGAATTCGCGCGCGGTGCCGCTCATCATCGACGGGTTCCAGATCGGTTCCCAGACGAGTTGCACGCGCACCTCGGTGCCCGGCGGGCAGATGCGCTGCACCGCCTGCGTCGCCTGCTCGACCAGCACGTCGGCCACCGGGCAGGCCGCGGTGGTCATCGTCATGTCGATCTCGATGCGGGTGTCGATGGGCTCGACGCGATACACCAGCCCGAGCTCGACGATGTTCATGCCCGCCTCGGGGTCGTCGACCTCGCGCAGGGCGTCGTACACCGCGCTGGCGTCGGGCAACGCGTTCATCTCACGCTTCGCAGGAACGCCAGCCGCTGCGACGGCTTGAAGCCGGTGCCGTACAGGAAACCCAGCAGCGCCAGCTGCGTGGTCGGCTCGACGACGGTCTCGACGCGGTCGACGTGCAGCGCGCCGAGGTTGGCGAACAGCTGCGACATCAGTGCATGGCCGACGCCCTGGTGCTCGTACGCCGGGTCGACGCCGATCGTGTCGAGCACGGCCACCGGCTCGGTGCGGCCGAAGTCGCCCTGGTCGGCGCGCGCCATCAGGTAGCCGACGATGGCGCCGTCGCGGCGCGCGGTGAGCGAAACGCGAAGGGTCGAGTCGTCCATCGCCTCGCCGAGCTTGCCGGCGATGTACGCCGTGCGGTCGCGGCCGGTGAGCTCGCGGTCGATGCGCACGATCTGCGGCAGGTCGGCAGGCGCCATCGCGCGCACGTCGAACTGCAGCGTCGCGACGCGATCGAAATCGTTCCCCTCGGGTGCGCCGTAGTCGATTTCGCGGCTCGTGCCCACGCCTTCGGGCAGGTCGAGCGCGTCGCCGCGTTCGGCCTGGTAGCCGTCCGCGACGGCACATTCCACCACCTGGTTGGGCGCCAGCGTGAAGCCCATCGCCTCGAGCCAGATCAGCATGCGGTGGTCGTTCCACGCGGCTGCGGTGCGCAGCTCGGCAACGCCGTGCCTGTGCGCATGGTCCAGCAGCGCGTTCATCAGCAGCTTGCCCACGCCGTGGCCGCGCCGGTCGGGCCGCACGCCGATCACTTCCAGCCGCAGACCCGGCAGAGGGCGCCCGAATTCGCCCATCGTGCGGCGCGCCAGGATGTAGCCGCCCAGGCCGTTGCTGTCGGTGGCGGCGAGTTGCACGTGCAGTTCGGGCTGCCGGATCGCCGACTGCAGCCGGCGCTGGAAGTAGGCCCGGCGCGCGCGGCCTTCGAGAGCGGCGTCGATCGCCACCACCGCGTCGAGATCGTGCTGCGCCAGCGCGCGAATCGTCACCGGCGGCATCACTTCGCTTTCCATGGGGCGATCCTTGGTGTGGGTCAGCGCTCAGGCCGACGCGTAGGCAAAACTGAGCAGTCGATCGGTCTCGTCGTCGAGCAGGTCGTCGAGCAGCGGCAGCAGCGCCATCGTCTCCTTCTGGATGTGCGAAACCTGGCGCTCCACCATCTCGAGCGCGCCGCGCTTGAAGGCGTCGAAACCCGCGTCGTCCAGCGTGCCCGCAGCCGCCGCGCGCGCGAGCGGCAGGATCTCGTCGGCCACCGCGCGGATCGCGTCGTGCTCTTCCTTCAGCAGCTCGGCGATGTCGCTTTCGCCGATCTGCGACATGCGGGGGAACAGCTCGCGCTCTTCGAAATCGAAGTGGCGCGCGATGTCCTGCTCGATGAGCCGCGCGAACGCCGCGGCGAGCCGGGCGAAGTCGGCGTCGTGCGCGGCGCCGCTGCGCGGCAGGCGCGCAAAGGCCGCCTCGACGCTCCCGAGCAGCTCGAGGCTGCTGCGATGTTCGGTGTCCAGCGTGTGGCTGACCTGGCTCATGGCGAGTGGATCGGGTGGTTTGAGTTGCAGACTAGCGTTTGTGCTGTCGTCCGTCCTTGATGCAATTCAAGCCACGGGTGCTGCGCCGCGCGATGCCGCCGGCGCGCCGCCGCGCATGCGCCGCAGCAGGATCACGAAGAAGGCGCCGAACACCGCTGCGCCCAGCGCGCCGACGGCGGCCGCGATTTTCGCCAGCACCGGGCTGTCGGCAACAACGGCGAGCGCCAGGCCCGCCAACGCGGCGAGGTGGCAGTGGAAGTGGATCGCCAGCGGCTGTTGCGAGCTCAGCGACGATGGGGTGGGCGGCCGTTTCGCGCCGCGCGCGGCGTGCATCGAAGCGAGGAACGGCAGAATGCGTTGCAGCATGCCGAGCAGAAAGCTCAGCAGCCAGCCGACGATCAGCGCCAGCCCGAACAGGGTGTGCAGCCCGGCGACCGGGGCGTCGAGCACGATGGCCAGCGCAGCCGCCAGTCTCATCCCCAGCGAGACCCAGGCGAAGCGCACCAGCGTGAACGAGCGGCCGAGTTCGCGCCGCATGCCGGTGCGCAGCGCGGCGAGCATCTGGCGCAGGTGCAGCGCCACTGTGGTGGCGCCCAGCGCGATCGCGATGATCCGCAATACCGGCGGCGCGACACCGAACGCCGCCAGCGCCGCGAGTGCCAGCGCCAGCACGGCGAGCGCACACGCGCGCATCGATTGCCGCTCGTCGGGCGCGGCGGACAGCGCGAACATCGGCACCAGGATCGACGACAGCCCGAACGCCAGCAGCCCCATGAAGCCGTACGCGGCAAAGGCGACGTGCAGCGCCAGCGCGGTGCTGCGATCGATCGATGGCGCGCCGAGGGGTGCAAAAGCAAGCGACAACGCGGTGGCCAGCACCACCACCAGGCAGGCCAGTGCGGCCCAGCCGTGCATCACCACGCCGGGCATGCCGCGTGCGCCGCGCAGGTTCGCCGCCAGCAGCACCGCGTAGGCGATCAATGCCAGCACCACCGCCACGGCGCCTGCACCCAGCAGCAGGGGCGCGCCGATGCCCATGCCGAGCGCCACCGCCGCCACGCCGGGCGTGTACAGCCACCAGATCGCGGCCGGCCAGCGCGTCGAGCGCACCGGCTGGCGTGTCGCGACCGGCAGCAACTGCAGGCTCGCACCGATCGCCGTCATCACCAGCACGCCCAGCGTCACGAGGTGCAGCGCGGCGAGCGGCCAGCCTAAGCCGCCGGCGAAGCGGGGCAAGCTGTCCGCGCCCGCGAGCAGCGCCAGCCAGGCCAGCAGGTGGTATGCGATGGCCGCGCCGAAGAAACGGAACGGAATCGACGCCGGCAGCAGCCGGCTCGTCGCGCCCGCGAGGAAGTTGCCCGCCGCCGTCTTCACGGCACGTGCACCAGCCGCAGGCGCACCTCGCCGGGGTCGCCCGCGATGCGCTGCGCGACCCAGCCGACCTCTGCCAGTTCGCCGTACCGCAGCAGCGGGTCGCGGTCGTGGTGCCCCACGACCGCCGTCGGTTCGGTGATCGACGCCACGAGCTGCAGGATCGCCACCAGCGGCTGCGGCGGCGCCAGGCCGCGCACGTCGATGTGTTCGCCCTCGGCATCGCGCCAACGCTTGCCGGGTGACATCGAGAGGCCTGTGCCGCTCATGCTGCGCTCACAGCGCCGCCCGTGCCGAATCGTCGACGCCGGCCGTTTCGGCGAGCTCGCGCAACAGGCGCTGCGCCAGCACGGCCGCCACCTGGCGCCGGTAGTGCGATGGCGTCACCGTGGTTCGCGCCGGGTTCGCCTGCTTCTGAACCAGTTTGCCCAGGGCCGCGAGCATCGCGGCGTCGACCGGCCGCCCGGTCAGTGCGTCCAAGCCGTCGACCAGAAACGGCCGCGCATTGGTGCCGGTCAATGCGATGCGCAAGCACGTGACGTTGCCGTCGCGCAGCGTCAGCGCACACGCCACCCCGGCGAGCGGGAAATCGGTGGAAGCGCGGGTGCGCGCCTTGCGGTAGCCCGAGCGCAGCGCCGCAGCGGGCGCCGGCAGCGTGACTCGCGCCAGCACCTCGTCGCGCGCCATCGCCAGGTGCGCCGCGCCGTCGTCCCGGTACAGCCCGGCGAG
Organism: Rhizobacter sp.; assembly: GCA_031396425.1. GTDB lineage: Bacteria > Pseudomonadota > Gammaproteobacteria > Burkholderiales > Burkholderiaceae_C > JAEMQF01. The sequence continues at coordinate 6,245 of JANNKS010000713.1, forward strand.
CGGCATGCGCCGCGTGGCGCGGCTGGACACGAGTTCGACCTCGGCACCCAGCACGAGCAGGGCCGGCGCAAGGTCGCCGCAGAACGCAGCGTGGCAACGCTGCCCCTGGGGCGCCACGTGGCAGACCTCGCCGCCGCGTTTCAGGCAGTGGAGGTTCGCCGCGCGCCACCATTCACTCTGGTTGTAGAACACGCAGCGCGTGTCGAGGCACAGGTTGCCGCCCACCGTGGCGGCGTTGCGGTGGCCGGGCGCGGCGATGCTGCCTGCGGCCTGCGAGAGCGCACGCCAGTCGCTCGCGACCCGCGGATTGGCCACCAGGCGGCTGAGCGTGACCCCTGCACCGATCGTGAGGCCGGCCGAGTCGAGCGTGATGTCGCCGAGATCGCGCACGCCGCCGAGGTCGATCAGATGCGTGGGTTGTTCGATGCCGCGCCGCAGGTTCGGCAGCAGGTCGGTGCCGCCCGCGAGCAGCCGGGCGGCAGGATGGTCGGCGAGCATCGCCGCGGCCTGGGCGAGGTTCACCGGCCGCTGAAGTTCGAAGGGATGCAGACGGTCCATGCTCAGTGCTCCACCGCAGCGGCTGCCGCAGCATCGCCCGCGGGCGCGGCGGCGGCACC
>JANNKS010000755.1:0-1758 GCA_031396425.1 Rhizobacter sp.
AGTAGCAACCCGCTCATGCCGATCACCGCATTCATCGGCGTGCGGATCTCGTGGCTCATCGTGGCCAGGAACGCGCTCTTGGCTTCGTTGGCGCTCTCTGCCGCGGCACGCGCCTCCTGCGTCTCCTTGAACATCTTCGCGTTCTGGATCGCGATTACCGCCTGGTCGGCAAAGGTCTTGATCAGCGCGACCTCCTTGTCGGTGAAGGGCTTCTTCGGGATGCGCGCAACCTCGAAAGCGCCAATGCCCTGGCCCTGCCAGATCAGCGGCACATACAGCAGCGAAATGTTGCCCATCCACTCGGTCTGCGCGCGCACCGAGGCCGGCACGTCCGGCCCGTGCTGCACGTCGGAATAGATCAGCACGGCGCGCTTGTGGGCGCAGTAGCCGTGCATCGTCTCGCGTACAGGCGCCGGGTAGGTGGCGCGCAGCCACGCGACAACCTTCGGGTACGTCGGATCGCCGGGGAACTGCGGCGTGTCGTTCACGTCCACATGCACCAGGCCATCGTCGCCGATCAGTCCGACGTTGACGTAGTTGGTGTTCAGGATGCGCCTGCCGCTGTTCAGGATGCGCTCGAACACCGGCGCCGCATCGGACACCGACTGGCCGATCACCGTCAGCACGTCGGCACTGGCCGTCTGCTGCTCCAGCGCCTCCTGCGTCTCGTTGAACAGCCGCGCGTTCTGGATCGCGATCACGGCCTGGTCGGCGAAGGTCTGCAGCAGCGCAAGCTCCTTGTCCGTGAACGCGCGCGGCGGCACACGGCCGACGGCAATGCCGCCGATGCCGCGACCCTGCCACACCATCGGCGCGAAGGCGATCGCGAAATCCGTGCCGCGCTCGCCCATGCTGCGCAGGCCGCCCGGCACGCCCGGGGCCAGCACACTCGGGAAGTGCAGCGCCCGGCGGTCGCGGATCGCGTCGCCAAACGCCGTGCGTTCTGCCGGCGCCGGCAGCGCCGCCAGTTCGGCATCGCTGGCAATGCCGCGGACCGCGCCGAACGACAGTTGCCCGGCCTCGTCCACCAGCATCACGCCCAACTGGTTGGCATCGAACAACACGTGGCAACTGTCCAGGATCTTCGTGAACACCGGGCTGGAATCGGCCACCGAACTGCCGATGACGCTCAGCACCTCGGCCGAGGCCTTCTGCTGCTCCAGCGCTTCCTTGGTCTCGTTGAACAGCCGCACGTTCTCCATCGCGATGGCCGCCTGGTCGGCGAACGAGGTGACGAGTTCGATCTCCTTGTCGTTGAAGAGCCTGGCCTCCTGGCGGCCGAGCGTGAGCACGCCGATGGCCACGCCTTCGCGCAGGATCGGCACCGCCAGCAGCGTGCGGTAGCCACCCACCTGCTGCACGTCGCCGCGGCGGTACACGCGGCTGTCGGTAGCGTCCTCCACCTGGCAGGGGCGCCCCGACAACACCGCGCGCGAGGTGACCGAGGACTGGTCGAGCAACGAAATCGGATGCGCCCGCAGGTGCTCGATCAGCGCCGGCGTGGCGCCGTGCAGGCCCGCGGCGTGACACAGGTTGCCTTCGATGCGGAAGATCACCCCGAGCCACGACTTGCACAGGCCCGCGGCGGTGCTGATCAAGGTGTCCAGCACGGCAGGCAGGTCGAAGGTCGAGCGGCTGATCGCCTTCAGCACATTGGTGGTTGCGGTCTGGCGCGCCAGCGCCTCCTGCGTCTCGTTGAACAGCCGCGCGTTCTGGATCGCAATCACCGCCTGGTCGGCAAAGGTCTTGAGCAGCTTG
>JANNKS010000097.1:0-5595 GCA_031396425.1 Rhizobacter sp.
GCTTGTCGCCCACGTCGGCAAGCGGGTTGACGAACTCCTGCATCGCCTCGTTGGTGCCTTCCTCTTCGACAAAGGCCTGGATCAGTGCGCCAAATTTCTTGAGCTTCTTGCCGTTGTCGCCCAGCACCTTGCGGCCCAGCACCTTGCGGCCCAGCAGATCGAGCGACTGGATCGTGTTGGTGCCCTCGTAAATCATGTTGATGCGGGCATCGCGCACGTACTGCTCCATGCCCGACTCCTTGATGTAGCCATGCCCGCCGAACACCTGCATGCAGTGCGAGGTGGAGATCCAGGCGTTGTCGGTGAGGAAGGCCTTCACGATCGGCGTGACCAGGGCCACCATGTCGGCACATTCGGCACGCTCGCCGGCGTCGTCGCTGGCGAGCTCCTTGTCGATCATCAGCGTGGTCCACATCGCAAAGGCGCGGCCGCCCTCGGCATAGGCGCGCGCGGTGAGCAACATCTTGCGAACGTCCGGGTGCACGATGATGGTGTCGGCCGCTTTTTCCGGGTTCTTCGGGCCCGACAGCGAGCGCATCTGGATGCGGTCTTTCGCGTAGGCCACCGCATTCTGGTACGCCACTTCCGTCAGCCCCAGCCCCTGCATGCCCACCCCGAGGCGCGCCGCGTTCATCATCACGAACATCGCCGCCAGGCCCTTGTTCGGCTGGCCCACCAGCGTTCCGACGGCGCCGTCGAGCACGATCTGGGCGGTGGCGTTGCCATGAATGCCCATCTTGTGTTCCAGGCCGCCGCAAAAGATGCCATTGCGCTCGCCCAGGCTGCCATCGGCGTTGGGCAGAAACTTGGGCACGACGAAGAGCGAGATGCCTTTCGAGCCCGCCGGCGCGTCCGGCAGGCGCGCCAGAACCAAGTGAACGATGTTTTCGGCCAGGTCGTGCTCTCCCGCCGATATGAAGATCTTGTTCCCGGTCAAGCGGTAGGTGCCATCCGGCTGAGGTTCGGCCTTGGTGCGCAGCAAGCCCAGATCGGTGCCGCAGTGCGATTCGGTCAGGCACATCGTGCCGGTCCACTGGCCACTGGTCAGCTTGGGCAGGTACATCTGTTTCTGGTCGTCGGAGCCGTGCGTGTGCAACGCCGCATGGGCGCCGTGCGAGAGGCCCGGGTACATGGTCCAGGCCTGATTCGACGAGTTCAGCATCTCGTAGAGACACTGGTTCACCATGTGCGGCAGGCCCTGGCCACCGAACTTCGGGTCGCTGCTCAGCGAAGGCCAGCCACCTTCGACATACTTGGCATAGGCCTCCTTGAAACCTCGGGGTGCGCGCACCGCGTGGCTGGCAGGGTCGAGCGTGCAGCCCTCTTCGTCGCCGCTCTGGTTCAACGGCGCCACCACTTCAGCGGCAAACTTGCCGGCCTCTTCCAGCACCGCATTGACGGTGTCAATGTCGATGTCGGCGTGCGCCGGCAACCGCTTGAGTTCCTCGGTCGCCTGCAGCAGTTCGTGCATCACGAAGCGCATGTCGCGCAGCGGTGGGGTGTAGGTCGGCATGGTTTGAATTCCCTGTTGAATGAGTCAAGCCTCGCGCTTGCGCGGTGTGGGGGGCGCCCTGTCGGGTGTCTTGGCCGGCGCCGGCTTGCGGCCGGCAGAGTGATAGGCGAGCACACGCTCGAACGCTGCGCGCGCCCTGGCCACGGCTCCGGGCGAACGCAGAAAACGGGCGTCATGGTGCAGTGCGAGCACCAGGCCATGAACGTCGAACAGCACCTGCGCAGGGTCGGTTCCGGCGCGCAGATGACCTTCGTCGACGGCAAGGCGAATCGCGCGCTCCAGCGCCCGCTGCCACGACAACACCATGCTGACCAACGCATCACGCACCGGGCCGGGCCGGTCATCGAATTCGACCGCGCCGCTGATGTAGATGCATCCCGAATCGATTTCCACCGACACGCGACGCACCCAGCGGTCAAACAGGGTGCGCAGCCGGGGCAGACCGCGCGGCTCGCGCAGCGACGGGAAGAACACCTCGTCCTCGAAGCGCGTGTGGTACTCGCGCACGACTGAAATCTGCAGCTCCTCGCGCGATCCGAAATGAGCAAATACACCCGACTTGCTCATGCCCGTCATTTCGGCGATGGCGCCGATCGACAGGCCTTCCAGGCCTTTGCGAGAGGCCAGGCCCAGGGCAGCCTCCAAAATCGCGGCGCGGGTCTGCTGGCCCTTTTGCAGCGGCCGGGACTCCGGTGCGACCGCGATGTCGCGAGCACGGGCAGGTGGAGACAATGGGGTCAAAGCGGTCGGCACAGAAACGAACGATCGTGCTATTTTGCAGACTTCCCAGGTGTTCCGGCCCGGCCGATCGAGCTTTTTTTAGGCATTTGTCCTCAGCCGCGACCCCTCAAATCAAGGCAGCGCTGCCTTGGCGCAGGTCGGATCTGCCCCGGGCCTTGAGCGGATTTCGGCTATGCATTACGCTCTGCCCATCATGGAAGTGCTGCAACTTGACATGTCCGGCCGACCTCAGGCGTGGATTTCCGCCAAGGAAGCGGCCGTCATTTACGCCAGTGACGGCGTCGCCTGGACGCTGGGCGATGCCCACTATGTGCTGCGCGGCGGCCTGCAGCGGCGCACCGGTTTGCAGTCGCGCATCGAAGTGCACCCCATCATCGCGGTGCGCGGCTCGGTGCCAAGCCGGGCCTGGCGCCAGACCCCGGCCTTGAGCAATCCAAAACTGTTCTCCCGCGATCGGCAGGTTTGTGCCTACTGCGGTTGCCACGCCCATGTGGACGACCTGACGCGCGAACACATCGTGCCCACGTCGCGCGGCGGCCTGGACAGCTGGATGAACTGCATCACCGCATGTCGCCCGTGCAATGGCCGCAAGGGCAATCGCCTGCCCGAAGAGGCGCGCATGTCGCTGTTCTACCTGCCCTACGTGCCCAGCCTGCACGAAGACATGATCCTGCGCGGCCGCCGCATCCTCTCCGACCAGATGGAGTTCCTGCTCGCAAGCGTGCCGAAGAACAGCCGGCTGCACGCCTGAGACAGACCCGGCCGGCGCGGCGCGCGGTCAATGCGGCGGGGCACGGCAGCTGACAGGCGCTGCGTCGCTTGCTGCCCAGGGGCCCGCTGACCGCGCGTTTCGTGAAACTCTTGCGCTTGCTCAGGTGACAGAATCTTCTTTACAAGAGCGTCGCTGGCCCAGGCGCGGGGCGGGCGTACGATTGGTCAACGGCAACCGGGGGTTTCGCGTTGCCAGCAACTTCAGTCGGAGATTCAAGCATGAAAGCGCTTCTTGTTGCCTTGGCCGCGGTCACGCTGGCGGCCTGTACGACCACCAACCCTGATGTGATCCAGAAGGGTGACGCACAGCGCCTTTCGCAAGTTCAGGATGCCACCGTGCTGTCGGTGCGCCCCGTCGTGGTGGATGGCAGCCAGACCGGTGGCGGCGCCGTGGCCGGCGGCGTGGTTGGCGGCATCGCCGGCTCATCGGTGGGTGGCCGTCGCGAGGCAGTCGCGGTGGGCGTGCTGGCGGCTGTGATCGGCTCGGTGGTGGGCAATGCCGTCGAACGTGCGGCAACGCGCGAAGACGCGATCGAATTCCTGCTGCAGCTCAAGAACGGCGAACGCCGCACGCTGGTTCAGGCCAAAGGCGGTGAACTCTTTGCGCCCGGTGACCCGGTCATCCTGGTAACCACCGGCGGCAAGACCCGGATTGTGAAAGCACCCGGCACGACGCCGACTGCCGCCGCACCGAAGACCTGAGCTCAGGGCTCCACTGGCTGGCCCGGTCCGGGCTGCAGGTGTTCAGGCCGGGTTTTGCGGCCCGCACTCGCGGGACTCGCCTTGTAGGCCGCGCCCTCGCAGGGTTCAGCTTTCGACCTTGACGTTGCCTTCTTTGACGACCTTCGCCCACTTCACGATTTCGTCGCGAATGAACTGGGCGAACTTGTCCTGGCTGCCGCCGCCGTCTTCGGCGCCATAGGTGTCGAGCTTTTCCTGCACGTCGGGCATCGCCAGCACCGCATTCACGTCGCGGTTCACCTTCTGCGCAATCGCGGCGGGCAACTTGCCCGGCCCGACCAGGCCGTACCAGGTGGTGGCCTCGAACCCATCAAAGCCTTGTTCCTGCATCGTGGGCACGGTCGGGTGGCCCTTGGCGCGTCGGGCACGCGTCTGCGCGAGCGCCAGAACCCGCCCGCCCTTCACGTGCGGCGTCGCCGCCGTCATGGTGTCGAAGCTGTACTGGATCTGGCCGCCGATCAGATCGGTCAGCAGCGGCCCGCTGCCCTTGTAGGGAATGTGCAGAGCGTCGATCTTCGCCTGCAGCTTGAACATCTCCAGCGTCAGGTGCTGCGCCGAACCCAGGCCTGCAGAACCGAAACTGATGCGCCCGGGCTGCGCCTTGCAAAGCTCGACCAGTTCCTTCACCGTCTTGGCCGGCTGGTTCGCGTTCGAGATCAGCAGATTGGGCGTCACGCCCACCATCACGATCGGCACGAAATCGCGCTCCACGCTATAGCGCAACTTGGGTTGCAGGCTCGGTGCCAGGCCGTGGCTGTTGATGTGCGCCATCAGCAAGGTGTTGCCGTCGCCGGGCTGTTGTGCGGTGTATTCGGCGGCCAGCACGCCCGCCACGCCGGCCTTGGTTTCGACGATCACCTGCTGCTTCCACATCTCGGCGAGTTTGGCCGCCACCACGCGTGCCAACGCGTCAGTGCCGCCGCCGGGCGGAAAGCCCACGATGATGCGCACCGGCGCATTCGGCCACTCCTGCGCCATCAGGCGTGGCACGCCGAGTGTGGCCAGCATGGCGCCGGTGGCGTGGATCAGGGTGCGTCGTTGCATGACTGTCTCCTTCAATGTCTTGCGAAGTGTTCCATTGCCGCGGGCAAGCCGCTGGCGGCGAGTCTCACGCCCGCGATGGCGAGCCCCATCTCGCAGCCGGCCAGCGCGCCCAGCAGCGTCAGGTCATTGCTGTCGCCGAGGTGGCCGATGCGGAACATGCGTCCCTTCACCTTGCCCAGGCCGGTGCCGAGCGACATGTCGAAGCGTTCGTAGATGATGCGCCGGACCGCGTCGGCGTCCACACCGCTGGGCAGCAACACACCGGTGAGCACCGGCGAGGCCACTGCCGGGTCGGCACACTGGATCGGCAGCCCCCACGCCGCGACCGCAGCGCGCACGCCCGCCGCCCAGCGCTGGTGGCGCGCGAACACCTTGGGCAGGCCCTCGGCAAGAATCATGTCCAGCGCCTCCGAGAGGCCGTACAAGAGATTGGTGTTGGGCGTGTAGGGCCAGTAGCCGCCTTTGTTCATCTCGACGATCTCGTCCCAGGCGAAGAACGAACGCGGCAAGGTCGCGTGCTTGTTCGCCTCGAGCGCACGCGGCGACAACGCGTTGAAGCTGATGCCTGGCGGCAGCATCAAGCCCTTTTGCGAGCCGCTGATGCTGACGTCGACGCCCCACTCGTCATGCCGGTAGTCGCTAGAGGCCAGGCCCGAAATCGTATCGACCAGCAGCAGCGCCGGGTGCCGTGCCGCATCGATGGCTTTGCGAACTGCGGCAATGTTGCTGGTCACGCCAGTCGAGGTTTCGTTGTGTACCACGCAGACGGCCTTGATCGCGTGTTG
>JANNKS010000115.1:0-1521 GCA_031396425.1 Rhizobacter sp.
CGGAGCGGGCAAAGCGGCGCGATTGATTTTGCCGTTGGGCAGCAGGGGCAGCGCGTCGAGCCAGACGAAGTTCTGGGGCACCATGTACTCGGGCAGCGTCTGGCGCAGCCGCTCGCGCAGTTGCGCCGTTGCGATCTGCTCACCCTGGGCCACCAGGTAGGCCACGATGCGCGGGTCACCGGGGCTGTCCTCTCGCACCACGACCACGCAGCCCGCCAGCGCGACGTGGGCCGCCAGCGCGGCTTCGATCTCGCCCAGCTCGATGCGGTAGCCGCGCACCTTGACCTGGTAGTCCAGCCGGCCCAGGTGTTCGAGCACGCCCCGGTTCAGCCAGCGCCCCAGGTCACCGGTGCGGTACATGCGTTCGCCGTCGCGGCTGGCGAATGGGTTGGCAACGAACCGCTCGGCGGTGAGCTCCGGGCGGTTCAGGTAACCCAGCGCCACACCCAGGCCAGCGATGTAGATTTCACCCGGCACGCCGACCGGGCAGATGCGCTGCTGCGCATCGAGCACGTGGATCTGGGTGTTGGCAATCGGTGTGCCGATCGAGATCGATGGCGCATCGGCGTCGATCCGTGCGCAGCTGGACCACACGGTCGTCTCGGTCGGGCCGTACATGTTCCACAACTCGGCGCAGCGTGATTGCAGTTGTTGGGCCAGGTCAGCCGCCAGGGCCTCGCCACCGGTCAGCGCCTTGAAGCCGGCCGCGCCGCGCCAGCCCGCGCTCAGCAGCATGCGCCAGGTCGAGGGGGTGGCCTGCATCATCGTGACCCGGCGCTGCTCGAGCAGTTCACGCAGCGCCGCGCCGTCCATCACCTGCTCGCGCGTGGCCAGCACCAGGCTGGCGCCCACCGTCAGGGGCAGCAGGAGTTCGAGCACGGCGATGTCAAAGCTGATCGTCGTGACCGCCAGAATGCGATCGGCAGCCGTCATGCCGGGCTGGCGGGCCATGCTGGTGAGGAAGTTGACGACCGCACCGTGCGGCACGCTCACGCCCTTGGGGTTGCCGGTCGAGCCCGAGGTGTAGATGACATAGGCCGGGTCGCTGGCTCGCGCGGCGCGTGCCGGGTCGTGCGGCAGCGGTGTGTCGGGCAGCGCGGCGACGGTATCGGCCAGCTGGTCCAGGTCCAGCGTCAGCTCGGGGCGCCAGTCCAGGCGTGAACCAGACGCGGCATCGGTCAGGGCCAGCGCCAACGCGGCGTCGCGGGCCATGTAGGACAGTCGCTCGATCGGGTAGGCCGGGTCGAGCGGCACATAGGCTGCACCACTCCACAAGACGCCCAGTTGCGCGGCCAGCATGCGCGGTGAGCGCTCCAGGCACAGGCCGACCAGGCTGCCGCGCCCAATGCCGCGCGAGCGCAGCAGATGCGCCAGCCGGTTCGCCTGCGACTGCAGTTCGGCCATGCTCCAGACCTGATCGCCAAACAAGACCGCCGGGCGCGCCGCGTGTTCGCGCATGCGCGCCGGCAGCAGCGTGCCCAGCGTCGCCGCTTCGTCTTGGGACACCGCGGTGGCGTTCCA
>JANNKS010000133.1:0-5114 GCA_031396425.1 Rhizobacter sp.
CCGTATTCCTGCAGCACCAGCGCATGGTTTCGCTTGCCCTCGGCGATTTCGCTTGCTTCGTCCATCACCGACAGCTCGCTGCGCCCGGTGACGGGGTTCACCTGCGACGCGCAACCCGCCAGCAGCGTGGCGGCGAGACAGGTGACGCTGAAGAGGCGGCGCAGGATCGGGGTCATGCTGTTCGATGGTCAGACCAACAGCGCGGCGTGTGGGATCGCGCCGCGCAGGTAGATCGTCGCGCCTTCGTCGCTGGCGATGGTGGCGTGCAACGCGTCGCGGTGGGCGAGGTGGAAGCCACCCGCGTCGACGACCAGGTCGTCGCCGATGCGCAGCCGCCCCTCGAGCACCACGCATTCTTCGTCGATGGGGTGGCGGTGCGGCGCCAGCGTCGCGCCTGGCGCCAGGCGCAGCAGGTACGACATCACGTCGCCGGCGCGGTGCAGCACCTTGATCTGCACGCCAGTGTGGAAGGGCTTCCAGCCGGCTGCATCCGCGTGCACCGTCACATGGCCGGCCTGAGCCTGCGCTATGCGCTCGAGCACGCGGTGCTTGATGCGCGCAGCCGCTTCGCTCGTCAGGGCTTGTTCCGCGAGCTCACCGTTCAGCATTTCGATGATGTCGGCATCGAGCATGGCGCGTTCTTCCAACGGGATGACGGGGTTCATGATGCACTTTATGGTGGGCTTCAATCGGTGCCGAGATGTTCACGCAGCTTCACCTGGCTGCGCAACAGCAGCGATTTGACGCTGCCCAGCGGGATGCCGGTGCACGCTGCGATTTGCGCATGCGTGAGGTCTCGAAAATAGGCCAACCCCAAAACCCAGCGTTCGTTCACGGACAGGGTGGCCAGCGCGGCGTGCAGTCGCGAACCGGCGCGCGCCATCGAAAGCACTTCGTCGGGACCGCGCAGACCAGAAGATGCAATTTCAACCTCTTCAGGCGTTTCGACCGCCGTCTCGACTTGCGCCAGCGCGCGTTGCTGGCGCAGCAAGTCCAGCGCGCGGCTGCGCACGATAGTGAGCAACCAGGTGACCGCACTGCCGCGAGCCGGGTCGAAGCGCGCCGCTTCTCGCCAGGCCTGGAAGTAGGCGTCGGCCAGGACGTCGTCCAGATCGTCGGGCCGCACCATGCGCCGCGCCAACGCGTTCGCATAGCCGGCGGTGCGGTCGTAGAACGTCTCGAAGGCGCCCGCACTGCCCTGGCTCGCGGCGCGCAGCAACTCCGCTAGCTCCAGGTCGCGCCGCTGCCGGTCCAGCGGGTCCTCGCCAGAGAGCGCCTGCCTTGCCAGGGGCGCCGGCGGTGCGGATGATTCAGCGCCAGGATTCGCACCCATGAGGTCGTTTGGCCACTCCCATGCCAGTGATGCGCCGCTGGACGGGCGCGGGGTAACCGCCCGTGCGGATCGGGCGCGCTCAATGGACACGGAAATTAGCAGATCCGGGCGCCGGACGCCATCCCCAGCCTGGCGCAACCGGGTCGGCCCCGAGGGTGACGGGTTGACCTTCAAGGGGGCCAGGACGGGCGTGGTGCAACTCATGCCAGGTCTACGGTCCGCGTTGTGTGCTGGATGCATGCGGGTGACGGACGCAACGCAAAGCTTGGACAGGTTCAGCAGCGAGGCGGCGCGTCGCGGGGGATCACGAACCGGCGAGCTGGGCCCGAATCGCCTCGATGCGGGCCCGGTTGACGCCGAAGTCCTTGCGCCCCACCCGCGAAGACGAGCGCACCTGCATCACACCGGCTGCTGGGTCGAACCAGAATTCCGTGTCGTCGACGAAGCCCATCCACCGGGTCGTGAACTGGGCGTACAGATAGTCGCTGTCGCTCTTCACGATGTGCGCCCCCGGCATGGCGGCAACATTGGTACGCAGTGTCGCCAGCGTTGCGCTGGCATCGCCGCGCAGGGCGAGCGGCGCGATCTGCGCGTAGTCGCGCATCGGGTGCTCGGGGTGCAGCGCGGCCTGGCTGCTCACGCTGTTCGGCCCGCCGGAGGGTGCCTTCAGGCGGCCATCTCGAACGCCCAGGTTGGCCGGCGGAGTGCCCTTGAGCAGGCCCAACTGCCCGGCGATGACCAAAGCAACCGCCAGCACGGCAACCAGCACCAGGCCCCACATCAGAATTTTCATCAACATGGTGGTTCAGACCGAATCGAGGCGGATTGCCGTCGCGCATTGTGCCCGCTGCCGCTGTTCTGGCGCGGCACGCTTGCCTGTCGCTATATTCGGCACCTTGTGATGGGCCGGGCCGGCCCGGAGTGGCGCAATGCGGTTGTCTGGTGAATCAACGGGTCATGGCAGGAGCAGCCCCAATGTGGCGCTGGCCTCGGTGCTGGCAATGCTATTGGCGATGCTGCTGGCGGTCGCGCTGTCGGGTTGTTCGACGCCGATGCCACCGTATGTTCCCAGGTCGTTGCCGCCGCCAGTGGCGCAGGCGAGCCCGCCAAGCGGCGCTTCAGCAGCGTCGGCCGGCGCCACTGCACCGGCGGGTGCGCCGGCGACCGAGGCGCCAGCCGCTTTGCCGGCGCCGGCGGCCGGTCTGCCGGAGGCGCGTGGCCCCGCGGGTCCACTTTACGGCGACGCGGTCGCCGCGCGTTTCCCCGACCCGGCGGTGACCTACCGCACCCCCGCTTTCGAGCCTGGGCGCAGCACGTTCACCAGCAACGCCGAACTGGCGACGCTGCTGCGCGGCCTGGTGCGCGAAGGCCGCAACTCGCCGGGCGGCACCACGGTGCGCCTGCTCGGTGCCGGCAGTGCGCAGAGCGGCGTGCCTCTGGAGGCGCTGCTGTTCACCCGCAACCCCGATCCATCGCCCGCCGCGCTGTTGCGCGCGGGGCGGCCGACCGTGCTGCTGATCGGCCAGCAGCATGGTGACGAGCCGGCAGGCGCCGAGGCGCTGCTAGCGATCGCCCAGGAGCTTGCCCAAGGGCCGCTGGAGAAGCTACTCGACCAGATCAACGTCGTGTTGTTGCCTCGCGCCAACCCTGACGGTGCCCAGGCCGACAAGCGCAGCACCGCCAGCGGCATCGACGCGAACCGCGACCACCTGCTTCTGCGCACCCCCGAAACGCAGGCGATGGCCCAGCTGGCGCGCGATTTCCGCCCGCTCGTGGTGGTGGACGCGCACGAATACACCGTCGTCGGCCGTTTCCTCGAAAAATATGGCGCGCTGCAGCGCTTCGACGCCCTCGTGCAATACGCCACCGTGGCGAACCTGCCGCCGTTCGTCACGAAGGCGTCGGAGGAATGGTTTCGCCAACCCCTGGTGGCCAGCCTGAAATCGCATGGCCTGTCCAGCGAGTGGTACCACACCACCTCCAACGATCCGGCCGACAGGAAGATCTCGATGGGCGGCACCCAGCCCGATGTCGGCCGCAACGTGAACGGCCTGCGCAACGCTATCAGTCTGCTGATTGAGACACGTGGCGTCGGCCTCGGACGCCAGCACCTGGCGCGTCGCGTGCACACCCACGTGGTGGCGGTCCGCAGTGTGCTGAACAGCACCGCGCAGCGCGCCGCCGACCTGAGCCGACTGCGCAAATTCGTCGATACGGAAGTGGCGTCACTGGCATGTCTGGGCCAGGCGGTGATTTCAGCCGCCGCCACGCCGAGCGAATACACGCTGCTGATGCTCGACCCGGCCACCGGAGCGGACCGGCCGCGCGCGGTGAGCTGGGACTCGGCTCTTGTGCTGGATGTGCGCAAGACGCGCGCGCGCCCCTGCGGCTACTGGCTCGGCGCCGACCAGATTGATGCCGTGCTGCGTCTGCGCAGCCTGGGCGTGACCGTGCAGCAACTCACCCAGAACAGCGTCGTGCGCGGCGAGGTGTTCACCGAAACCCTGCGCCAGCCGGGCCATGCCGCGGAAGGAGCGGTTGACAACGGGGACGCGAACGCAACGATGCATGTCGAAGTGGAAACGGTGCCGGCGCTGATCGACGCGCCCACCGGCAGTTACTACATCAGCCTCGACCAGCCGTTCGCCAACCTGGTGCTCGCCGCGCTCGAGCCAGACACGCGGAACAGCTATGTTGCGCACCGCATCATCGGCGCGGTGAGTGCGGTTTCGCGCGTGCTGGCGCGCCCCGACTGGCGCATGAGCACGTTGCCTTGATCGCGCAGCCGGGTCGGCGCGGAAGGCCCACCCGCTGGAGCGTTGCGAATGCGGCGGTTGGAATGCGATCTGCGCGCGCGAGCGGCGCAGAGCTGCGCCAACCTTGACCGGTGTCCGCCCGTTCGCCTTGAGGCGGCGCGCAGGGTATCAGCGGCGCCTGCCGCCCAGCAGGCCGCCCAGCACGCCGCGAATGATTTCGCGGCCAACCGCCGAGCCGATGCTGCGCACCGCCGAGCGTGCCGCCGACTGCGCCAGGCCCTCGCGCACGCCGCCGCGTGGGCCGGTGCTGCCGAACAACACGTCCTTCAGGCCGCCCATCATGCCGCCGCTGTCAGCCGGGTTGGCGGCAGGTTTCGATCCGGCGCTGCCAGGCAGGCCGGGTAAGGTGCCGCCCGGGTTCGCACCCGCCGTCGCCAGATCGACGTCGCCGGCGGTCGGGCTCGCGGCCACGCGGCCCTTCAGCGCCTCGTAGGCCGAAGCCCGGTCGACCGTCTTTTCGTACACGCCGGCCACCAGGGAACCGGCGATCAGCGCCTTGCGCTGCTCGGGGATGTTCGGCCAGATCTGGCTGCCCGGCGGAATGACGTACACCCGTTCGGTGACGCTGGGCCGGCCCTTCGCGTCAAGGAAACTCACCCGCGCCTCGCCCACCGCGAGTTCGGTGATCGCGGTTTCGATGTCGAGTTTCGGGTTCGCGCGCATCGTCGTCGCGGCGCTCTTCACCGCCTTCTGGTCGCGCGGCGTGAACGCGCGCAGCGCATGCTGGACTCGGTTGCCCAGTTGCGCGAGCACCGAGTCGGGAATGTCGAGCGGGTTCTGCGTCACGAAGTACACCCCCACGCCCTTGCTGCGCACCAGCCGCACGACGAGTTCGATGCGTTCCACCAGCGCGGTGGGCGCTTCCTTGAACAGCAGGTGCGCCTCGTCGAAGAAGAACACCAGCTTGGGCTTCTCGAGGTCACCCACCTCCGGCAGGTGCTCGAACAGCTCGGACAGCATCCACA
>JANNKS010000156.1:0-9299 GCA_031396425.1 Rhizobacter sp.
CGCCACCGGCCTGCTGCGAGCCGGTTTCACCGGCGGCTGGCTTCAAGGCAAGGTGGCAACCGACCCAGCCACTTCAAATGGGTCGAACCCGTCGAGCAGGAGAATCGCATGACCGTTGCCAGTATTTCAAGAACGAGCGAATCCGGACTTCCGCCCACGCTGAGAACCGCCCAGGCGGCCATGCAGTTGCCCGAGGTGCAGGACATGCTGCGCAGGCTGTCTGCCTTCCAGCTCGGCATTTTCATGCCGCACCAGCATGACCAAGCCACGGGTGAATTTCTGCCGCTGAAAGGTGACGTGATGCAGGTGGAGTCGGGCCTGGCCGTGAGCTTTCAGCGTCTGGATGAGATTGCGAACCAGACGGCGTCATTCCTGCCCGTTGGCTGGCGCTGGTGCAGCGGCGCGACGACCGTGGCTGCGGCATGCGAGATGGTCGATGCAGGAGGGCCCAAAGGCGAGACGCAACGGCCCGTCAAGCACAAGATGCCCCCCCAGGGTTGACAGCGCGTGCGTCGGACCGTCGGCCGCGCTCACGCAAAGGCGGCTTTGCAGACAACCAAGGAGAAGCGATGAAAACGAGTGTGATGGACGTGCACGACATGTTGTCGGTATTGAGCGTGGTGGGCGTCGAACAGCGGCTCGGTGAAGTGCCGGGTGTCGAGAGCGTGACCGTGAACTTTGCCGCCGGCAACGCCACGGTGCGCTTCGACGAAACCCGGCTCGACCTGGCCGACATCAAGTCGGATGTTCGCCAACGTGGGTTCGACGCCGATGCGCAGTCAAAGGAGCCGACGCCAGACGGCCACGAAGACCGCGCAGCGCCCGTTGCACCGACGCCGCCGCCGGACAGCCCTGCCGCTGCTGCTGAAGGCAACGCAAGCCCCGCCAAGACCGCGGCGGACAGGTCGGTCAAGACGCCATGAAAACGAGCGTGATTGACGTGCGAGACATGCTGTCGGTGCTCAGCGTGCTGGGCGTCGAAAAGCGCATCAGCGAGGTGCCGGGCGTCGAAAGCGCGACCGTCAATCATGCTGCGGCAACGGCCACCGTGCGCTATGACGAAACACGGCTTCACGTGGGCGATATCAAGTCAGACGTTCGGCAGCGCGGGTACGCATCAGCGAGCGAGCCGACGCCCAAGCATGGTGCCGAACCCGAGCCTGCGGGGCAATCGCCGCCGCCGCAAACCTCGCCGCGCGCAGCGCAGAAGGAAACGCACGCAGCGCCGACACAGCCCGAGAAGGTCATTGCGCCGGCAGTGCCGGCTGGCACCGTACCGAAGCACGCCGGATCTGGCGCGGTGTCCGAGCCCAGCACCGCAGCTTCTGCGGCCCCCTTGGCCGAAGCGGCCCTGCCTGAGGCAGCGGCGGTCGCAAGCGCCAGTGTCGAGGCACCCGGCCCCGTCGAGAAAGTGACCGCCTGGGTACGAGAAGCGTTGACGGGTGACGACAACGACAACGACAAGGACGAGGTCAAGGCCGAACCCGATGCGCCGCCAGCGGCGCCTGCAGCCGACGCGCCAAAGCCTTCCGCACCTGCGGCCGCCGCAGGCGCTGCCGCTGACGCCCACGCCGGCCACAAGCCACCCGCCGGTGCAGCGCCCGCGATGTCTGCCGACATGGCGCACGAGATGGGCCACGGCGGCGGTGACCTGGGCTCGATGGTGCGCGACATGCGCAACCGTTTCTGGATCTGCCTGGTTTTCACCATTCCGATCTTCGTCTATGCCCCGATGGGCGGCATGTGGCAGGCACCGGCGCCGCCGTTTGGGCTGGAACTGAACCTGTGGCTGTTCTTCTTCGCCACCGCCGCAGTCGTCTACCCAAGCTGGCCGTTCTTTGTCTCCGCCTGGCGCGCGCTCAAGAAAGGCACGCTGGGCATGGCCGCGCTCATCGTGTTGAGCGTGGGCACCGGTTACCTCTTCAGTACCGGCACCACGTTCTTCTTCAAAGAAGGCGGGCAGTTCTTCGAGGCGGTCGCGGTTCTGCTGGTGTTCATCCTGCTCGGCCACTGGCTGGAAATGCGCGCCCGCGCGGGGGCATCGTCGGCCATCAAGGCGCTGATGAACCTGACGCCGACGATGGCCAACGTCATTCGCAGCGGTGCCGAGATCGAAGTGCCCACGGCCGAGGTATTGGCCGGAGAAATTGTCGTCATCCGGCCAGGCAACAAGATCCCGGTCGATGGCATCATCGAAACCGGCGAATCACTGGTCGACGAATCGATGCTCACCGGCGAGTCGATGCCGGTCAAGAAGGGCCCAGGCGCCACGGTGGTGGGTGCGAGCATCAACAAGAGCGGCAGCTTCCGCTACAAGGCGACCAAGGTCGGTGCCGACTCGGCCCTGGCACAGATCGTGAAGCTGGTTCAGGAGGCGCAGAACTCGAAAGCGCCAGCGCAACTGCTGGCCGACCGGGCCGCGCAATGGCTGGTGATTGCTGCCATCGTCATCGGCCTCGCGACCTTCGCGGTGTGGTTCTGGGTCATCGGCGAGCCGCTGTTGCTGGCAGTGACCCTGACGATCACGGTCTTCGTGATCGCCTGCCCGGATGCGTTGGGACTGGCCACGCCGATGGCCGTGATGGTGAGTACCGGCCTGGGGGCCGCGAACGGCATTCTGTTCAAGAACGCCTCGGCGCTCGAAGACGCCACCAAGCTCGACGTCATCATCTTCGACAAGACCGGCACGCTCACCGTCGGCCAGCCCGAGGTGGTGGAGATCGTCACGGCAGAAGGCGTCACCGAGGACGTGGTGCTGACCGCCGCCGCCGCGGTCGAGCAAGGGTCTGATCACCCGCTGGCGCAGGCCATCGTGCGCCGCGCGTCCAGCCTCACCGTCGTGGCGCCGACCGGGTTCGAGAGTCTCGATGGCATGGGCGCGCGCGCTGAAACCGCCGGCGGCACGGTGTACCTGGGCAACCGGCTGCTGATGGACACGCAAAGGCTCGCGCTCGGCCCGCTGGATGCCCAGGCCAACCGCCTGCAGGGCGACGGCCGCACAGTGGTCCATGTGTCGCAGGCAGGCAGCGTCATCGGCCTCATCGCCATCGCCGATGCGATCCGGCCCACGTCCAAGGCGGCGGTGGCCAAGCTGCGTGAACGCAAGATCGAAGTCGTGATGCTGACCGGCGACAACCTGGCCACTGCGACGCGCATTGCCGCCGACCTCGGCATCGCCAAGGTGCTGGCCGACGTGCTGCCGGGGCAGAAGGCCGAGAAGGTGAAGGCATTGCAGGCCACCGGCAAGAAGGTGGGCATGGTCGGCGACGGCGTCAACGACGCGCCCGCATTGACCCAGGCCAACGTGGGGTTCGCGATCGGCGCCGGCACCGACGTGGCGATGGAAAGCGCCGACGTCGTGTTGATGAAGAGCGACCCCTACGACATCGTCGGTGCGATCGAGTTGTCGCGCGCGACGGTGCGCAAAATGCACCAGAACCTGTGGTGGGCAGTCGGCTACAACACGATTGCCTTTCCACTCGCGGCTGGCGTGTTTTACCCGTTCGTACTGAGTCCGGAGGTTGCGGCGATCTCGATGTCGGGCAGCACCCTGATCGTGGCGATCAACGCCCTGATGTTGAAGCGCACCAAGTTGGCGGGCATTCGTCAGCCTGGCAAGGCAGCTGCGCCCGAGGCATCCGGCGGGCAAGGAACCTCAGCGCCCGTCAAGAGGTCTGTGGTGTCGGCAAAGGCGCAGCAGCAAGCGCCGACGTAAAGCGGCCTGCCCAGGCTTGCGAAGACCGCGAAGCCTTATCAATCGGTACAAATCGCTGGATCGGGCGTTCGGCGTCCTTGCCAGGTACAAAGCAGTGGATCAGGTCACTTCTGTTTTGCGAGCCTACCCGCTGCACCAGCGGCGCATAGCCGCAGCAAACCATATCGACGCAGCTGTCGGCGATCGACAGGTCCGGCCCCGATCGGTCAACTGGGTCAAAGCATGTGCTCAGGGACCAGCACACCGAGGATGCCGCGCCACAACCGCAGCCACAGCGCGGTCATCGGTTCGACACGATGGCGAACGGTCTCGCCCCCCTCTTCTGTTTCCCACTCGAGCGAGTCCGCCCCCCCAGCCGGATTCAACTTGACCTCGAACGCGTGATGCGGATCGGCTCCAGCCTCGAACAGCGCCGCCAGGTCGGCTGCCAGCTCGGGGCTGTCGACAGCGATCCAGGCCTCGGTGTTGTGCAGCCGCGAGCGCGGGTCCTGGTTCAATGAACCGACGATGGCACGGGCGCGATCCTGAACAATGACCTTCGCATGCAGGCTCGACGGTGACGCGTCGCCCCAGCGGTGTGACAGACGGTGTCGAACACCCGGCGCCGGCCTGAGTTCGTACAGCTCCACGCCGTCGCGCAACAACGCTGCGCGATGCCGCGCGTAGCCCGCGTGCGCGGCCGGCGAGTCGGTGGAGGCCAGCGAGTTGGTCAGGACGGCGACACGCACGCCGCGCTCGCGCATCTCGCCGAGGTGACGCAGCCCCGCTTCGCTCGGCACGAAATACGGCGACACGATCAGCAATTCACTGTGCGTGCGAACACCGCCCGGGTGGTCGTCGATCGATCCGTGCTCGATGCCGGAGGGCACGCCGGGCTTTTCCCGGTCGGGCGCGTCGTAGATGAACTGTGCGCTCGCCCACGACAGCGACACGCTGCCGGAACGCAAAGCCTCCGTTAAACCACTCTCGCCCAGCCAACGGCAGGGGGGAACGCTCGCGCACGCTGCCATGCGCGCGCGCAGTCCCTGGCGCACCGCCACGCCGTCATCAGCCTGCGGCACCTCGACAACCGCCAGCGCGGGTACCGCTGCTGCGCTGTTCCAGTAGGCGTCGAAAGCCTGCGACAACTCGGTCACGATCGGCCCAGCGGCCAGCAGGTCCACATCGGAGAAGTTGCCCGACTCGTTCGCGTCGAAATATTCGTCCCCCAGATTGCGGCTGCCGACGATGGCTGCGGCGTTGTCCGTGATCCAGAGCTTGTTGTGCATGCGCCGGTTCAGTCGCTCGCCGTCGAAGGCGAATTCGCCCAGACGAGCCAGGCTCATCGTGGCGCCGAAATAGAACGGATTGAACAGGCGCGCCTGGATGCCGGGATGCGCGGCCATCGCGCGCCACGCGAACATGCGTGTCGGCGCGTGGATGTCGTCCAGCAGGATTCTGACCCGCACGCCGCGCTCGGCGGCGGCGACGATGCGCAGCAGCAGCAGGTCCGTCGTCAGGTCCTCGCCCACGCTGTAGTACTGCAAGTCGAGCGTGCGCTCAGCCGCGTCCGCCAATGCGGCGCGCGTCAGGAAGGCCGATTGGCCGGTGGCCATGACCTGGAAGCCGGACAGACCGGGATGCTGACTGGCCTGCACTGCCATCACGCGGCCGAGGGAAGTATGCTCACCGTCGGCGATCGCCCGCGACGGTACGCGGGGAAAGTCCGGCCGCAACGAGGCACAGCCGCCCACCATCAGCAGCACAACGAGCATCGCCGCGAAACGGAGCGAAACCTTCTCTGGGCAACGAGGCAGGGGCTGAAGCGTCATGACTCGGAGAATAGTCTGCGAATCTCCACGGCACGGGCTTGCGCTGCCTTCTCGCCCGCTTCGATCAGCCAGCCACGGCTCGCCAGCCCCAGCTGCGACGATGAATGGATTTCGGGCCCGATCACCAGATCGGCCAGCGCACGCTCGGCCAGCAGGTGCCGCCATTGCGACACGATCAACGACTGGAACAGCATCGAAATCGGAGTTGCCATCTCCGAATGCCCGGGTGGGTACACGACATCGAGCGCCAACGTGCGCAGCGCGCCCAACCGCCGGGCTGTCAGCACCGGCAGCGGGCTGACGATCTGCCCGTCGCCGAGCAGCCTGCCGCGCACGCGCACCGGTCCATAGACACCGGGTACCGCGCACGACGCACGCACTGCACGCGCGGCGTCACCGTGATTCAGTGGCACAACGTCGGCGCTTTCCATGTCCGCAGCCACCGCGGCGAAAGCGAGCGGAAAACCCTCGATCGGAGCGCGCAGGTGCGCCCGCAGAAACTGCTCCAGGCGGGCGCCGGGCACGAGACCGAGCCCGATGCCGCCAAGCACGGTGCGCACCGGATCGAAATCGAAGAGCACGGTCCAGTCGAGCTGTTCGGCGGCCGATTCGATCTGGTTGACCGACATGCCGGACGCGTACATCGCGCCCACGATCGCCCCTGCGCTGGTGCCGACCACAAGGTCGGGCCGCAGTCCTTCGCGCTCGAGCACGCGCAACATGCCGATATGCGCAAAGCCGCGCGCTGCGCCGCCGGACAGCACCAGTGCGATGCGCCGGCTTGTGCCCTCGGGTGGCGCGACAAAGCCAGGTTCCTGGAACAGGTCCGCCGGCGAGACACCTGGGTCGCGCATCGGCGCCGCGCAGCCGATCGTCAGCGGCGCGACGATCGCCGCGCCCAGTGCAGCCAATAGCGCCCGCCGGCGTCGTGCTGGCGGCACGTCGACGACATCGCCGGTGTGCCGAGGCCGTGGGCCGGCGAACTTGCCAACACCGCCCGGTGGCCGCGCCTGAAGCCTCAGCCGTTGCCGCGAGTCAGCATGGGGCACGGTCATCGCGGCTTTGCCGGCTAAACACTGATGAACTGAGTCATCATGCCGGCATCCTCGTGTTCGAGGATATGGCAGTGCACCATCAGCGGCGATGACGATGCCACGGCCGGCGTTTGCACCGCGACGGCCACGGTTTGCATCGAATCCACGACGAACGTATCGCGCAACCCCCGTTCGTAGGCCGCCGGCGCGGCGCCGTCGCGCGAGAGCAGCGACATTCGCACGCCATGCACGTGCATGGGATGCGCCATGCCCGTGGCGTTGAAGAATCTCCAGACCTCAACAGTGCCAGCCGGCACGGCGAAGTCGATGCGGTTGATGTCGAAACGCCTCGCGTTGATCGTGAACGGACTGCCCATCATGCCGCCGTCCAGATTGAACGAGCGGTTCGTCGCGCCGGCGCCCGGCGTCATCGTTGGCGCGGCGGGAAGGCTGCCCGGCGGTGCCGCCATCGCATTCGGCTGCCGCGGCAAGGAAACACGAATCTTCAGCGCCGCGACCTCGGACACGACCGAGCCTGCGCCCATGCCCACGCCCATGCCCATTCCGAAACCCAAGCCGCCGGCGAGCGTGCTGGCATAGAGCCGCAGCTCCTGGCCGCTTGCCACAGCGCTGAGATCGACCAGCACCTCAGCGCGTTCGCCGGGAGCCAGGACAACGGATGGCCGCGCGACGGGCGCCGCGAGCAGACCACCCTCATTGGCGACCTGCAACATCGCGATGCCATTGCTCAGGCGCAGCGCCAGAGTGCGCGCATTGCAGCCGTTCAGCAAACGCAATCGCACCCACTGTTGAGGTGCTTGCCAGACCGGTCCGAAAATGCCGTTCACCAAGAGGTGATCGCCCGCATATCCCGTGAACGGTTCGTTCGCGGTCAGCGTGTAGTCAATCTGGCCCGAGGCGGTAAAACGTTTGTCCTGAAGGACCAGCGCAAGATCGTCGACGCCCCAGGTGCCGGGCAGCGCCACGGTGGGGACTGCCGGATCGTCGACGATCAACAGCCCGGCCAGGCCAGCGACAACCTGGCGACCCGTGGCGCCGTGCGGATGCGGGTGGAACCAACAGGTCGATGCTGGATTGGAAACGCTGAAAGTCGCTTCCCACGTGGCTCCCGGCGCGATCGCTTGATGAGGGCCGCCGTCGGCGCCGGCCGGGACGACCAAGCCGTGCCAATGCGCGGTCGTGACTTCGCCGATGTTGTTCTGCACCCGAATCGTGGTGGTCTGGCCGGTGCGCAATCGCAAGGCAGGTCCGAGAACCGTGCCGTTGTAACCGAGCGTGTTGGTGTTGACGCCGCTCAGCAGTTGCGCGCTGCCGCGCTGCGCAACCAGCGAGAACAAGCGCCCGCCAGACGCGTCGGCCACACCCTCATCCAACCCGACGATCGGCAGGTTTCGCTCGGGGCTGGCCCCGGTGTAGGGGTCGATCAGCGGTGGCGCGATGGCTTGGCCCATGTGGCCGGAGCCGCCACCGCATGCGCTGATCTGCGCCAGCGTCGCGCCCGCGGCACCCAGCAGCAAGGCGCGCCTGAAATGATCGATGGGCGGGCCGTTGTCCGTGGCGCCAGCCACGCACACGCCGCCCTGCGGCACGTGGACCTCGCTGCGGCACTTACTGCGGATAGCTTGCATAGACGCTCGCTTGTCCCGTGAGCTCGACCAGCAAAACCTGATACGGGTCCTTGCGTGCGCCCATCTCCATGCCGGGTGCGCCGACCGGCATGCTCGGGACGGCCAGGCCGATGGCCTTGGGTTTCGCGGCCAGCAAGCGCTTCACCTCGGCGGCCGGAACGTGACCCTCGAGGACGTAGCCGGCGACGGTCGCCGTATGGCAGCTGCCGAATCGGTCAGGCATGCCCAGGCGCTTGCGTTCGACTGCGGCACTGTTGACTTCAGCCACCCTGACCGCGAAGCCCGCCGACCTCAGGTGCTCGACCCAGGCGGCGCAGCAGTTGCAGGTCCGGCTCTTGAAGACCTGTACTTCCGCTGATGGCAGGACGGCAAGAGCGGGCAGAGCCGCAGCCGCGGCGAGCGCTCCCGCGCCGCTCAGGAAATGACGTCGTTTCATGGTGTGATCCTCCTGGTGTTGGCCAGCCCGTTCGTCAATGGCGAAGCTGGCTGGGGTGCGTTGAGTGCAGGCGAAGGCGGCATCGCTTTCTCAGGGCGGGGCTTGCTTCGCCAGATACTGGTGTCCTTCGGCCATGCCTTCAAATTCCGCTGCAATGCCTTCGTACAGGCGGACGATCGAATTGCAGTGGGCCGCCATGCTGGCGCTGCCCCGTCCACCCACAACCATCGCTTGATAGCTCTTGGCCATCTTGCGATGATCTTGCGCAATGGCGCGAGCCGCCGCCGCTTCCCTTTCGTGATAGGCCGCGAAGGCCTCGTGCTCGCCACGCGTGCGCGCCGACGCCATCCGCTCCAGCAGGTCAGGCGAAAGCGTCTGCGGGCCCGTAGCGCAGCCGGCCAACACAATGCTCAGCAGCAACACAGAGGCAAAGTTCCGCGACGATTTGAATGGGATGCTCATGGCGGTTCTCCATTGTCAAAAGAAGAAAAGCTGGCCTGATGCGGGCACAGTCGTGGGGCATCCATGAATGCGCAGGCCACGCAGGTCACGGTTTGCTCAGGTCGGGGCTTGCGCCGCCAGTTGCCGGTGCGCCGCGGCCATGCCCTCGTATTCCGCGGCGATGCTCTCGTGGCTGCGAACGATGGCGTTGCA
>JANNKS010000285.1:0-4624 GCA_031396425.1 Rhizobacter sp.
CTTCGACGTGCCTGTTGGCGATCTCGCGCAACGAACTCAGCGCAGGCAGGTGCTGCAGCGTTTTTTTGCCGCCGGCGGCGGCATGATCGATTCGTCGCCAATGTACGGGCGCGCCGAACGCCTGATCGGCGAACTGCTGAGCGAGGTCGAACACGCCGGCAAGCTGTACAGCGCCACCAAGATCTGGACACCGTTCGATCGTTTCGGGCCGGGGCAGCTGGACGCATCGTTGCAGCTGTGGCGCGTGCCGCAACTTGACCTGGTGCTGGTGCACAACCTGCTCAACTGGCCGGCGCACTTGAAACTGCTGCGCCGCGCCAAGGAGCAGGGGCGCGTGCGCGCGATCGGCATTTCAAGCTCGCACGGGCGCGACCACGACCTGGTGCAGCGGCTGATTCGCGACGAAGCGCTCGACGCGATCCAGATCACCTACAACTTTGCCGACACCAGTGCCGAACCGGCGATGAACCTGGCTGCCGAGCGGGGCCTGGCGGTCGTGATCAACCGGCCATTCGATGGCGGCTCGCTGTTCGGCCGGGTCGGCCGGCGTGGATTGCCCGGCTGGGCGGCCGAATTCGACTGTGCGAACTGGGCGCAGTTCTTCCTCAAATGGGTGCTTTCGCACCCGGCCGTGACGTGCGCGATTCCGGCCACAAGCAGCCCCGCCCACATGGACCAGAACATGGGCGCGGGGCTGGGCCGCTGGCCCGACGCGGCGCAGCGCGAGCGCATGCAGGCGTTCATCGCGGCGCTGTGATTGCCTCGCTGCCTCGCTGTCCGACCCGCGGTTCGGCGCCGGCGTCGCGCGCTGGCCGGGGCGAGGCCGCAAGTGCGGGCATGATGCGTGATCCGGAGTCCGTCAATGAGCGACATCACCCTGTTCCGCACCCGCCGCATCCGCACCCGCGGCGCGACCATCCACTGCGCCATGGCCGGCGACGGCCCGCCGCTGCTGATGCTGCATGGCTACCCGCAGACGCATTCGATGTGGCACCGCGTCGCCCCCGAGCTGGCGCGCCGCCACACGGTGGTCTGCCCGGACCTGCGCGGTTATGGCGATTCGTCCAAGCCCAAGGGGCTGCCCGACCACAGCAACTACAGCAAGCGCGCACTCGCGCAGGACATGGTGGAGGTGATGGAAACGCTGGGCCACACGCGTTTCGACCTGGTCGGCCACGACCGCGGCGGGCGCGTCGCGCACCGCCTGGCGCGAGACCATGGCGCGCGGGTGGGCACGCTCACGGTGATCGACATCTGCCCGACGCTGGCGATGTACGCGCGCACCGACATGGCGTTCGCGCGCGCCTACTACCACTGGTTCCTGTTCATCCAGCCGGCGCCGTTGCCGGAGAAGATGGTCGCCGCGGTCGGTCTGGATGGCATATTCGGCCGCATGAGCGCGGCCACCGGGGGCAGCCAGCGGGCGTTTGCGCCGGCTGCCTTGCAGGAGTACCGGCGCTGCTTCACTGCGCCGATGATCCACGCCAGCTGCGAAGACTATCGCGCATCGGCGGGCATCGACCTCGAACATGACCGCGCCGACGCCGCCACCAAGCTGGCGATGCCGGTGCTCGCGATCTGGGGCACGCGCGGCGTGGTGGGCAAGATGTTCGATGCGCTGGCCGACTGGCGCGCGGTCGCGCACGACGTGACCGGTGTGGCGCTGGACAGCGGGCATTTCGTGCCCGAGGAGCGGCCGGTGGAAGTGGCCGCTGCGATACGGGCATTCCTGGCACGACCGGGTTGACGCTCGAACCCGGGCGCCGTGCCGACGCGGCGCGGACGTGGTGCAATTGGGCCCTGTTTGCGCACCGCCAATTCAACCCCCCCCCCCGCCATGCCCGAGACCCCACGCGCCGTCGCCCTGCTGCTGAACGTGGCGCATGCGCTCGACCACCTGTTCCTGCTCGTGTTTGCCACCGCAGTCGCCAGCATTGCTGCGGAGTTCGGTTTCGCGCGCTGGGAAGACCTGATGCCTTACGGCGTCGGCGCGTTCATCCTGTTCGGCCTCGGTTCAATGCCGTCGGGGCGCCTGGGCGACCTGTGGGGGCGGCGCCAGATGATGCTGGTGTTCTTTTTCGGGCTGGGTGCGTCGGCGCTGCTCGTTGCAGTCACCACGAACGTGTGGCAAATGGCGGCGACGCTGACGCTGCTCGGCGCTTTCGCGTCGATCTACCACCCGGTGGGCATCCCGATGCTGGTGCAGCACGCGAAGAACCCGGGGGCGACGATCGGCGTGAACGGGCTGGCGGGCAATCTGGGCATTGCCGTGGCGGCGGTGCTGACCGGTCTGCTGGTGAAGTGGATCGGCTGGCGTGCCGCGTTCATCGTGCCAGGGCTGGTGTCTATCGGTTGTGGTCTGCTCTTTGCGTATTGCACGCCGAAGGAGCTCGAATCCCCGGCGACGCGCCAGCGCAAGTCCGCGCTGGTCTTGCCTGCGGCGTTGCTGGCGCGCGTGTTTGCGGTGATGACGGCCGCGGCCGTGACTGCAAGCCTGCTGTTCAACTTCACCACGAATGGAAACGGCCAGTTGCTTGCCGAGCGCATGCACGGCATCGTCGACGACCCGGCGACGCTGGGCCTGCTGTTGGCAGCGGTGTATGCGCTGGCCTCGACCGCGCAGGTCGTGGTCGGTCGCCTGATCGACCGTTTGCCGCTCAAGCGCCTGTACCTCACGATTGCACTCGCGCAGGCGCCAATGCTGGCGCTGGCGGCGCAGGCGCAGGGCTGGTGGCTGTACGCGCTGCTGACGGCGTCGATGATCCTGATCTTCGGCGCAATACCGTTCACCGACGCGCTGATCGTGCGCTATGTCGACGATTCGCTGCGTTCACGCGTCGCCGGCATGCGGCTGACGGTGTCGATCGGCATCAGCTCGGCGGCAGTCTGGCTGCTCGGGCCGCTGGTGAAAGCGGGCGGTTTCCAGACCCTGATGCTGGTGATGGCCGGGATTGCGCTGTGCACCAGCGCAATCGTGGCGTGGCTGCCGGGCGAGGCGGTGGTGCGGCGCGAGGGCGTTGCCGCTGGGTAGACACCGGGTTTGCGCTGCGGATGGCGCTGAGGATTCGCTGCGAATTCGCAGCGGTCGGGCCCCCGGCGCGGCCGGCGCCGTCAAACGGCTTCGAGCGCCTGCGCCAGATCGGCCTGCAGGTCGTCCACGCCTTCGATGCCCACCGACAGCCGCACGCCATTGGGGGCGATGCCCGCGACGCGCATCTGCGCCTCATTCATCGTGCCGCGCCACATCGCCGCGGCATGCACCACCAGGCTTTCCACGCCGCCCAGGCTGACCGCCTGGCGGGGCAGCGTCAACGCGTGCACGAAGCGGCTTGCGGCTTCGTAGCCGCCCGCGATCGCGATGTTCATCACGCCGCCGAAGCCGCTCATCTGTCGCTTCGCCAGCGCATGTTGCGGGTGCGATGGCAAGCCGGGGTAGAACACACGTTCCACCTTCGGATGCCGCTCCAGCCAGCCCGCCAGCGCCAGCGCGCTGGCGTTGTGCTGCCGCACCCGAAGCGCCAATGTTCGGATGCCGCGCAGCAGCAGCCACGCGTCCATCGGGCTGAGCGTGGCGCCCAGGCAGACCTGGGTGTTCCAGAGCTGGTCGATCAGCGCGCGGCGCGCCAGCACGGCGCCGGCCATCAGGTCGTGGTGGCCGCCCAGGTACTTGGTGGCACTGTGCACCACCACGTCGATGCCATGCTCGAACGGACGCTGGTTGAGCGGGCTGGCGAACGTGTTGTCGCACACGCTGGTGGCGCCATGCTGGCGCGCCAGCGCCGCCACCGCGGCCAGGTCGGTGAGCGCGCAGGTCGGGTTCACCGGTGTTTCCGTCATCACGAGCCGGGTGGCGGGTTCGAAGGCGCGCTGCCACGCGTCCAGGTCGGTTTGGTCGACCAGCGTGCAGCGCACGCCGAAGCGCGGCAACAGCTCGGAGAAATGTTTGGCGCTGCCCATGTAATGGTTGGTCTGCGCAATCACGTGGTCCCCCGCCTTCAGCAGCCCGAGCAACACCAGGCTGATGGCACCCATGCCTGATGCCGTGACCAGGGCGTCGTGGGCGTTCGCGGCATTGCCGGGTTCGCCGCCTTCAAGTTCGACCAGTTGCGCGGCGAGCTGCTCGTGCAGCGGGTTGCCGTAGCGCGTGTAGTAGCGGCTGTGGCGCGGCTGGCTCGCCATGGCGGCGAAGTCGTCGGCGTCCACTGCTGCAAAGGTGGCGCTGTACTGGATCGGCGGCACGACGGCCGAGTCTCGGTCGGCGCGCCGGCCGCCCTGGGCGCATTGGGTTTGCGGGTTGAGCTTGGGCTTCATGCGTATGTCCCTGCGGTTGTTCGGTTTGAGCGTCGGTTTGAACAGCGCGATGATGCCGCAGCCGCTTGAGTAACATCGGGCCTCGCGCCCCGCGCGCTGCCCGCCCTGGTGGCCCCGCATGACTCAGCCTTTCGATCCGTCCGGCCTGTCGATGACGGAAATCATCCGTCTGCAGACCCTGCTCTCGCAGGAGGGGGCGCGCCGTTTCGAGGGTGTCGCCGCATTGTCTTTCACCGACATCTTCCCCTCGGCCGGCTTCTTCGCGCAGGTCGGCTAGGAAGCCGGCCCGCGCCTGCAGCAGCTGCACTTCGAC
>JANNKS010000287.1:0-1659 GCA_031396425.1 Rhizobacter sp.
CCAGTTTCGCCTACGGCGCGCCGAGCGTGAGCGAGTCACAGCGCCACGAAAGCTCCCGCCTCGGTGTGGCCACCAAGTGCACTTTCTGCGTCGAGCGCATCGACGCCGGGCTGGCCAAGGGTCAACAACCCGGCGTCGACCCCGAAGCCACGCCGGCTTGCGTCAACTCTTGCATCGCCGAAGCGCTGGCGTTCGGCGACATCGATGACCCGCACAGCAACGTGTCGGCCTTGCTCGCCGAGAACCAGCACTTCCGCATGCACGAAGAACTGGGCACCGGGCCCGGCTTCTACTACCTGTGGGACAAGGAGGCATTGCGATGAGCTACGGGCCGAACCCCTGGCAGCAGACGCAATGGGACTGGCGCGCCGCGGGCAACTTCATCTGCGGCGGCGCCGGCGGCGGTCTGATCGCCATCGCAGCGCTGTCCGGTGCGCAAGGGCCGGGGTTGGCGGCGCTGTTGCTGGGCGGCGTGGCGCTGGTCGGCACGGGCTTGCTGTGTGTCTGGTTCGAACTCGGTCGACCGCTGCGCGCGTGGCATGTGTTCTTCAATCCACGCACGTCGTGGATGACGCGCGAGGCCGTTGTCGCGATGCTGCTGATGCCCGCGGCAATGGCCGCCGCCGCGGGGCTGCCCGGGTTCAGGTGGCTCGCCGCCGCGTTGGCGCTGGCCTTCGTCTACTGCCAGAGCCGCATGCTGCAGGCGGCCAAAGGCATCCCGGCCTGGCGCGAGCCAGTGCTGATCCCCCTGCTCGTCTTCACCGGCCTCGCCGAAGGAAGCGGCCTGCTGCTGGCGCTGGCTTCGCAGGCCATCGCCACACCGCCGCTGCTGACATTCGCCGCCGCCGTCGTGCTCGCACGCGCCTGGGTCTGGCAGGTGTACCGGCGCAGGCTGGACGGGCGCGTGCCGACCCGCGCACTCGCTGCGCTCGATGCCGCCGGCCGCTGGCTGTGGCTTGCCGGTTCGGTACTGCCGCTGCTGTTGCTCGCACTCGAGGCGAGCGGCTCGCTCGGCAGTGCCATCGACGCGCCGGCCCGGGGCGTGGCCGGCAACGCAGCGACTATCGCCGGCGCCTGGCTCAAGTTCACGCTGATCACGCGCGCCGGCTTCAACCAGGGCTTCGCGCTGGCGCATCTGCCGGTGCGCGGCGTGCGGCGCTGACAAGCGCGAAGAGACGACTCATGGGCAACATCGCGAAGCCTGAGATGAAGTGCCCGCCAGCGCAGTCTGCGTGCAGGCCCCGGCGTTCAGGCGCTCGGAGGACTTCGAGGCAGTTGGGGCGCGGGCACTGCATGCAGAATGCGACGAAGCCGTTGGCTCTCGGCCCGTCGCTGTATTTGTGCGTTCGCATTAGCCGCCACCTTTGGGGCAGCAAAGGCGCGTCCGGGCAGGCCGCAGCGCTTCGCTGGAGCGGTCTGCGCTTCGCTCCGACTGCCCTGTGCTGCTCGGTCTCGCGGCCCCGCCGCAGAACTCGCTACGTTCGCTTCGCTCACACCGCTCAAACAGCCGCGGCGAGCCAGTTGTTGATCCGCGCTGCGCGCGGGGGCCGCAAGCCCTGGCCTTGCAGGCCGCGCCAGCCCAGGAGGGCTGGCCGTTCGCCAGGCACGAACAGTCCACTGGACTGTTCATGTCCGGGCTCACCTGCTCGGCGCTCCAGA
>JANNKS010000051.1:0-53513 GCA_031396425.1 Rhizobacter sp.
GGCGGCGACGTGCGCGCGAACCCCAAGCTGAGCGGCACGAAGCACAACGTGTTCGGCATCCAGACCGGTGTGGCGATCAGCTTCTTCATCAAGCGGCACGGCGCGGCGGCGAAGAAGGCCGGGTGTCGGGTGTTCTATTCGCGGCGGCCGGAGATGGAGACGGCGGAGGAGAAGCTGGCCTGGCTGGGCAGCACGCGGGCGTCGGCGCTGGCCTTCGAGGAAGTGCGACCGGATCCGAAGGGGAACTGGCTGAATCTCACAAGCAATGACTTTGGTGAGTTGATGCCGGTCGCTTCGAAGGAGGCGAAGGCCAGCAAGAGGGCGTCGCAGGACAAGGCGATCTTCAAGCTTTTCTCCCTCGGTGTAGTAACGAATCGCGATGACTGGGTCTACTCCGATGATGACGAAAGCCTGCTCGCGAAGGTAAGCAGTCTTGTTGCGACGTACAACGCGGACCTTCACCGTCTTGAGAAATTTCGCGGCAGCGAGAAGTTGGTGGACATGCTTGATGCGGGCATGAAGTGGACGCGAGCGGTGAAGAACGATCTCCGCCGCGGAACGGCTTATGTCGTTGATCCGAACGCTGTAACGGCGAGCTACTACCGCCCTTTCGTCAAGCGCAAGTTGTACTTCAGCCGGCAACTGAACGAGATGGTCTATCAGGTGCCCCAGCTATTTGGGCCGGAGGCTGGCCCGAATCAAGCCATTTGCTTTGCGGCCGAAGAGCGCAGCGAATTTGGCGTCATCGCCTTTGATGTGGTGCCCAACAAAGACATCTTCATGCCGAGTGCAGTGCAGGTGCTCGCGCTGTATCGCTACGAGTCCGGCACCCGCATCGACAACATCACCGACTGGGCCCTCGCCCAGTTCCAGAAGCGCTACCAGCCCGGCCGCGGCAAGAAGACCGTGCAGATTACGAAAGAGGCGATCTTCCACTACGTCTACGCCGTACTGCACGACCCGGAGTACCGCGAGACCTACGCACAAAACCTGAAGCGCGAGTTCCCGCGCATTCCGCTCTACGGCGACAGCGAAGCCGCCTTCTGGTTATGGGCCGCGTGGGGCGAAGCCTTGATGGCGCTGCACATCGGATACGAGCAAGTGGCGCCGTTCGGGCTCACGCGCACCGACGTGCCCGACGCGAAAGTGCGTGCCGCCGGCCAGTCACCCAAGTGCGTCCTGAAGGCCGACAAGGGGGACGGCAAGAGCAGCGGCCGCATCGTCATCGACAGCGAAACCACGCTCGCGGGCATTCCAGCGGAAGCCTGGCGCTACCAGCTCGGCAACCGCTGCGCGCTCGAATGGGTGCTCGACCAATACAAGGAAAAGAAGGCCAAGGACCAGACCATCCGCGAGAAGTTCGATACCTATCGCTTTGCCGACCACAAGGAAAAGGTGATCCCCCTGCTGTTGCGCGTGACTACCGTGAGTGTGGAGACGGTGCGGATCGTCGAGGCGATGAGGGCACTGAAACGGCCGTGAGGCGAGTGAACTCCGGACGGTTTTATAGGTTTATTAGTAGCTTTATGGATTGGAGATAAACTGACTAATTACTGTATAAAATGGCGCCGTGAACCCCGTTCTCAACCCCTATTCGCCTGGTGCAGGCACACCGCCACCCGAACTGGCCGGCCGAGACGAATTGCGCGAACAGGTGCGGATCGCCATCGAGCGCGTGCGTCGGGGCTTGCCCACCAAGAGCGTGCTGATGGTCGGCTTGCGCGGCGTCGGCAAGACGGTGCTGCTCGATCGCATGCGTGACGATGCCGAAACCCGTGGTGTTCAGACCTTGCGAATTGAGGCGCCGGAGGGGCGCTCGCTCCCGGCATTGTTGGCTCCTCAGCTGCGGCAAGCGCTGCTGCGCTTGTCCCGCCAACAGCAAGCCAAGGAACTCGCTCAACGCGGTTTGCGTGCGCTGGCGGGTTTTGCCAAGTCACTCAAGGTCAAGTACGACGACATCGAAGTAGGTTTCGACTTCGACCCCGAACCCGGCCTCGCGGACAACGGTGACCTCGAGCATGACCTTCAAGCACTGCTCGAGGTCGTGGGCGGCGCGGCACAAAAAGCCGACACGGCCTTGGTGCTGTTCATCGACGAGATGCAGTACGTCAAGGAAGACGAACTCGCCGCGTTGATCACCGCCTTGCACCGCTGCGCCCAGCGGCGTCTGCCCATCACGCTGATTGGGGCTGGTCTGCCGCAGTTGCCCGGCAAGATGGGCAGCGCCAAGTCCTACGCCGAACGGCTGTTCGAATTCCCCCAGGTGGGGCCGCTGAACGCGACGGCTGCGTATCACGCCATCGTCAAGCCGGCCAAGCAGCACGGCGTTGATTGGACCGAGCAGGCGGTGGCACAGATCATCAACGAGACCAAAGGCTACCCGTACTTCCTCCAGGAGTGGGGGAAGCATGCGTGGGACAGCGCTGCCGCTTCACCCATTTCGTTGGAGGACGTTGGTACGGCGTCGGCGGCGGCGATCGCAGCGTTGGACGACAGCTTCTTCCGCGTGCGCTTCGACCGCCTGACGCCGGCGGAGAAGAAGTACCTGCGCGCGATGGCGGAGCTGGGGCCTGGCCCGCACCGCTCCGGCGACATCGCCGACTGCCTGAAGCGCAAGGTCACGTCACTGGGTCCCACGCGCAGCCAGCTGATCGCCAAAGGAATGATCTGGAGCCCCAACCATGGCGACACCGCATTCACCGTGCCGCTGTTCGATCAATTCATGCGGCGGACGATTGCCGACCCTGAATGGCAGCGGCTGTCCTGATGCTGGATGCGAGCAACGGTGCCAGATACCGCCCGGTATGGCTCGCCGCATGGGCCGCCACCGCCTCCGGCGTGCCGCACACCACCACCTCGCCCCCGCCTGCACCGCCTTCCGGCCCCATGTCGACAATCCAGTCGGCGGTCTTGATCACGTCCAGGTTGTGCTCGATCACGACGATCGTGTTGCCGGCGTCGCGCAACTGGTGCAACACGCGCAGCAGCAGCGCGATGTCGGCGAAGTGCAAGCCCGTGGTCGGCTCGTCTAGGAGGTACAGCGTGCGGCCGGTGTCGCGCTTGGAGAGCTCCAGCGCAAGCTTGACGCGTTGCGCCTCGCCGCCCGACAGCGTGGTGGCGCTCTGGCCGAGCCGGATGTAGCCCAGGCCCACATCCAGCAGTGTTTGCAGTTTGCGCGCAATCGCCGGCACGGCGCTGAAAAATACATGGGCGTCTTCGACCGTGAGCGCCAGCACCTCGGTGATGTTCCTGCCCTTGTAGAGCACTTCGAGCGTCTCGCGGTTGTAACGCCGGCCATGGCAGACGTCGCACGGCACATAGACGTCGGGCAAAAAATGCATCTCGACCTTGATCACGCCGTCGCCCTGGCAGGCCTCGCAGCGCCCACCGGCGACGTTGAAGCTGAAGCGCCCCGGGCCGTAGCCTCGTTCCTTGGCGGTGTTCATCTCGGCAAACAGGTCGCGGATCGGTGAGAACAGGCCGGTGTAGGTGGCCGGGTTGCTGCGCGGCGTGCGGCCGATCGGACTCTGGTCGACGTTGATCACCTTGTCGAACGCGTCCAGGCCTTCGATGTCATCGCAGGGTTTGGCCTCGGCATGGCTGCTGTAGAGCTTGCGCGCCACGGTCGCATAGAGCGTGTCGTTCACGAGGGTGCTCTTGCCCGAGCCCGACACCCCGGTGACGCAGGTGAACAGGCCGACGGGGATGTCGACCGTCACGCCCTTGAGGTTGTTGCCGCGCGCGTTGACGATGCGCATCACGGTGGGTTCAGCCTGGCTCGACAGCTTGCGGCGCACTTCAGGCACCGCAATGCGCAGCACTCGCGACAGGTAGCGCCCGGTCAGCGATTCGGCGCTGGCTGCCACTTCGCGCGGCGTGCCCTGCGCGATCACACGGCCGCCGTGCACCCCCGCACCCAGGCCCATGTCGATCACGTGGTCGGCCTGCAGGATCGCGTCTTCGTCGTGTTCGACCACGATCACCGAGTTGCCGATGTCACGCAGGTGGCGCAGCGTGGCAATCAGGCGCTCGTTGTCGCGCTGGTGCAGACCGATGCTGGGCTCGTCGAGCACGTAGAGCACGCCGGTCAGGCCCGAGCCGATCTGCGAGGCCAGGCGAATGCGCTGCGCCTCGCCGCCCGACAGCGAATCAGCGCTGCGGTCCAGGCTCAGGTAGGTCAGGCCGACGTCGTTGAGGAACCTCAGGCGCGAGCGGATTTCACGCAGGATCGGGCTGGCGATGTCGGCCTTCGCGCCTTGCAGTTTGAGCGTCTCGAAGTAGTCCAGGCATTCGCGCAGCGTGAAGTGTTCGACCTGAAAGATCGCCTGCAGGTCGCTTTGCGCCGCGTCGGCGAGGAACACGTGGCGCGCCTCGCGCCGCAGACGAGTGCCGTCGCAGTCCGGGCAGGGCCGCGCGGCCTGGTAGCGCGCCAGTTCTTCGCGCACTGCCGCCGAGTCGGTCTCGCGAAAGCGCCGCTCCAGATTGGGCAGAATGCCTTCGAACGGGTGCGAACGCTTCACGCTTCGCTTGCGGCCGCTTGGGCCTTCGGCTTCGTAGACGAATTCGATCGCCTCGTCGCCCGAGCCGCGCAGCAGCGCGTGCTGCGCCGTCTCGGGCAGGGTGTCGAACGGCGCGTCGATGTCGAAGCCGTAGTGACGCGCCACACTCTCGAGCATCGAGAAGGTGTAGGGGTTGCGCCGGTCCCAGCCCTTCACGGCGCCACTGGCCAGGCTCAGCGTGGGGAAAGCGACCACACGATCGGCGTCGAAAACGGTCGTCTGGCCCAGGCCGTCACAGGTGCCGCAGGCGCCCACCGGCGAATTGAACGAAAACAGACGTGGTTCGAGTTCAGCGAGCGAGTAGTTGCAGAGCGGGCAGGCGAATTTGCTCGAAAACAGGTGCTCGCGCGGCGCTGGCCTGGCAGCACTGGCGGCGTCTTTTCGGCTCGGATTCGCACCCCCTGCCGCGGCGGCGGCACCGACCGCATCGATCTCGGCGACCACCGCGCGCCCATCGGCAATGCGCAGCGCCGCCTCGAAGCTTTCGGCGAGGCGTTGCTGCAGCCCGGGCTGAACCTTGAGGCGATCGATGACCACGTCGATGTCGTGTTTTTCAGCCTTCTTGAGTTTGGGCAGGTCGGCAGCTTCGACCGATCGCCCATCGACCCGAAAGCGGATGAAACCCTGGCCCTGCATCTGCGCGAACAATTCGGCGAATTCACCCTTGCGGTCGCGCACCACCGGGGCCAGCACCATCAGGCGGGTACCTTCGGGCAATGCGAGCACGGCGTCGACCATCTGACTCACACTCTGCGCCTGCAGGGGCAAACCGTGATCGGGGCAGTACGGCGTGCCGGCGCGGGCGAACAGCAAGCGCAGGTAGTCGTGGATCTCGGTGACCGTGCCCACCGTCGAGCGTGGGTTGTGCGAAGTGGCCTTTTGCTCGATCGAGATCGCCGGGCTCAGGCCCTCGATCGTGTCGACGTCGGGCTTGTCCATCAGCTGCAGGAACTGGCGCGCGTAGGCGCTCAGGCTCTCCACGTAGCGGCGCTGGCCCTCGGCGTACAGCGTGTCGAACGCGAGCGAACTCTTGCCCGAACCCGACAGGCCGGTGATCACGACCAGCCGGTTGCGCGGAATGTCGAGATCGATGTTCTTCAGGTTGTGGGTGCGCGCGCCGCGCACCCGGATGAATTGCGCGTCGCCGACGGCCGCCGCGGCTGGCGCGACAGCGGGTTTGACGGGGTCCGGTCCAGACATCGTGATGCGTTGGCCAAACCAATCATCATAACGACGCGTTGGTGTCTCGCCAGTGCCGGATGGCGTCGCAGTGCCTGTTCGCTGGTCGATTCGGCACCGCGGTTCGGGCCGCCGCTCAGCGCTTGCTGGTTTCCCCCGCGCGCGGCGGCTGCTTCAGCCGGCTAACCGGCGTCGCTGCCGAGTTGCGCCACCGGCACCGTGAAACTGCGGTCAATGCTGCCGTTGTTGCCGTCGTCGACCGCGATCGTCGCCGACGCCCCATTGATGCTGATCGTGATCGTGCGGCGCGGCAGCGTGATGACCCAGCTGCCCTGGTTCGGAACGCCATTGGCGTTGAAGCCGCCGTTCGTCGCCACATCGTAGCTGTAGCTCAGGTTCGGCAACACCGCGGACAGCGTGTGGCTGCCGTTGTAGCTGCTCGATTGCAATGCCCCCGAAACGTAGTTGGCCAGCCGCGTCAGGTTCACATTGCTGAGCGTGAAGTTGCCGGTGCGACCATTGAACTGCGTCGTCACCGCCAGGCTGGTGCTGCTCACCTGGGTGCCGACGGTGCTGTTGTTGCCGTTCACGCTGACGCTGCGCGCCACTGTGACGCTGCCGTTGAAGGTCACGCTGCCGCGCGGCAAGGTCACGGACAACGGGTTCGGTGTGCCGCTGGTGATGGTCACCGTCGCGCCATTCGCAGTCACCGTGCCCACCGTCATCGACAACACGCCATTCAGGGTCGGCGCGCCCGCTGCCCGTCGGCAGTTCGTGAAGGTCACGGCGTAGATCTCGCCGGTGTCGAGCTGGCCGTTCGCCTCTGCTTGCGGTGTCGCGCCGTTCACTGTCAACGAAGCGGTACCACCACCGCCACACTGCAAAGGGCCGACGGTGATCGCCTGCGCTTGCTCGCGGCCGGTCACTGCACTCTGGGGGGTGGCTGACGCAGACACCAGTTCGGTCGCCGTCAGCAGGGTGGCGTCGAGTGCGCTGGCAGCGTCGCTGCCCACCACGCTGGCATTCGCCGCGTAGCCGGCCGCCGTCTGATCGGTGAGTGTTTCGGCCGAGCCGGTGTCGCCGCCGCCGCCGCAAGCCAGCAACAACGACGCGCTGAGCAGGCTGAGCGCAAGGGACGGAGCGGTGGGGAAACGACGCGCCATGATGAACTCCTTGGACCGGGCGGGAGCCAGCTGGACGGCGCCCGCGGATGCGGCAATCCGGCACTGTGCCTCTGAATCAGCGCGTCGGTGTGAACCGCATGCACCGCTCTGTGACGGTGCGTTACAGCAGGGCGGTCCCTGCCGGCCCGATGTGAACTGCTGCACGCCCGGGTCCGATGGTCTGGGCTGGGGTGCCCCCGTAGAATCCGAGCCAATGAAGATTCCGCGCTGGGCCGCCTTTTTGCTTTCGAGCCTGGGCGTCGCAAACGCGTTGGCCCAGGCCCCTGCGGCGGCCGACCCGCCCGGCGCCGCACCCGCTTCGGTGTCGCTGTCGGCACGCAAGGTTTACGAGCAGGCGCGCTCCCAGCTGGTGCAGATCCGCACCGTGCTGAAAGGCCGCGCCAGCCAGACTTCGGTGGGTTCGGGATTCTTCGTTTCCAACGACGGCCTGATCGTCACCAACTTCCACGTCGTCAGCGAAGCGGCGCTCAAGCCCGACCGGCATGACCTGGTGTACGTCACCGCCGACGGCCGCGAGGCGCCGGTGCGCATCCTGCACATCGACGTGCTGCATGACCTGGCGCTGCTCAAGGCCGGCGACGCGGCGAGCCGCGCGTTCGACGCCCTCACGTTTCGCGACGAGGCGCGCAGCCTCGCGCAGGGCGAGCGCATCTACTCGCTGGGCAACCCGCTCGACGTCGGCTTTGCCGTCACCGAGGGCAACTACAACGGCATGGTCAAGCGCAGCTTCTACCCACAGATCTTTTTCGGCGGCGCGCTCAGCGGTGGCATGAGCGGCGGACCGGCGCTCGACCAGGAAGGCCATGTGATCGGCGTGAACGTGGCGCGTCGCGTCGACGGCGAGCAGGTCAGTTTTCTGGTGCCGGCGACGTTCGCATCGGCGCTGTTGCAGCGCGGCCGCAGCGCCGGGCCGTTGAAGACGCCGGCGCATGCGGTGGTGGAGGAGCAGCTGCTCGCGCATCAAGACCTTCTGACCGAGCGCTTCATCCAGCAGGGTTTCAAACCGGCCACGCACGCGCGCTACCGCGTTCCGGTGCCGGCCGACGGTTTCATGCGCTGCTGGGGCAGCAGCGAGCCGTCGCGCACCGGTGGCATGGACCTGGAGCGGTCGGACTGCGTGATGGACACACGCATCTTTGTCGGCGAGTTCAACACCGGCTCGCTGGCGGTTCGGCATGAGAGCTACGACGGCGGCAAGGTCGGCCCGCTGCGGTTCGCGGCGCGCCATTCCGCGAGTTTTCACAACGAATCGTTCGGCCGCCTGGGCGCTCAGCACCAGACCAAGCCGCAGTGTCATGAAGACTTCGTCGACCGCGGAGGTCTGGTGCTGCGCGCGGTGACCTGCCTGCGCGCCTACCGCAAGCTGGCGTCGCTGTATGACGTGTCGGTGCTCGTGGCCACGCTCGACCAGGCGGATGCCGGCGTGCAGGGCCGCTTCGATGCGCAGGGCGTGAACTTCGCCAACGCGCTCAAACTCGCGCGCCACTATCTCGAGTCGTACGCATGGGTGCCCTAGCGGTTCTCGAGGTGCTCGACCGCGAAGGTCAGGCGCGCCAGGCGGTGGTGGTGCGGCGCTGGCCATTGCGCGTCGGGCGCGCGCTCGACAACCACCTGGTGCTGGCCGACCCATATGTGGCCGCGCACCACTTTCGCATCGAGGCCGGCGAAAGCGGCCTGAAACTCACGGTCGACGAGACCGGCAACGGCGTGCAGATCGGCCGGCGCCGCCTGCACGCCACCGAGTTGCATGAATGGCCGGCCGACGCCGAGCCGCTGGAACTGACTGCGGGGCGCACCCGCCTGCGCCTGCGTACCGCCACGCAGGTGGTGCCGGCCGAGCTGCCACTTGCCGGTCTGGCCACGCGCAACCGGCGCTTCGTCCCCACGCTGCTGGCCGGCGTGGTGCTGCTGGCGGCGATGATGTTCAACACCTACCTCGAAAGCGACCCCGATACCCAGGTGCGCGCCTACGCCGGGCTGCTGATGGCCGCGGTGGTGGTCACCGCGGTCTGGTGCGGTTTGTGGTCGCTGCTGTCCAAGACCTTCACCCGCCAGGCCCGGCTGGGCTGGCACCTGCGCGTATTCGTGTTTGCCGGCATCGCGCTGATGTTGACCGACTACCTGCCCAGGTTGCTCGCATTCAGCCTGTCGTGGCCCTGGCTGAGCAACTTCAGCTTCATCGCCATCTATGCAGTGGCGGCTTCGGCGCTGTACTACCACCTGATCGGTGTGGAAGTGTCTCGGCCCCGGGTGGTGCGTGGCGCAGCGCTGGCGGGCGTGATCGTCGCGGTGGCGCTGACGATGTGGTTCAACGTGCAGCGCAGTGAACGCATCGGCGATGAGCTTTACATGAGCCACCTGTTCCCACCGGCGCTGCGCCTGGCGCGACCGGTGACCACCGAGCGTTATTTCGAAGGCGTTGCAGCGTTGCAGGAGTCGCTCGACGACAAGGCCAAACAGCCCACCCGGGGCGACCTGCTGGACAGCCAGGGTGGCGAAAACGACTGACCCGAGCACGCCGCAGCGCAGCGTGCTGATCACCGGCGCCAGCCGAGGGATCGGCGCTGCGGCGGCCCGGCTGTGCGCGCGCCAGGGCTGGGCGGTGGCCGTGAACTACGCGAGCGATGTTCAAGCGGCTCGGCAGGTGGTGCAGGCGATTCGCGACGCGGGTGGTACGGCGCTCGCGCTGCAGGCCGATGTGGCCGACGAAACCCAGGTGCTCGCGCTGTTCGCACGCATCGACGCCGAGTTGCCGCCGCTCGGCGCGCTGGTCAACAACGCCGGCGTGGTCGACCGGCCGAGCCGGGTCGACGCGATGAGCGCGGCGCGCCTGCAGCGCATGTTCGCCATCAATGTGTTCGGCAGCTTCACCTGCGCCCGCGAAGCCGTCAAGCGCATGTCCACGGCGCATGGCGGCACGGGTGGCGTGATCGTGAACCTGTCGTCGGCCGCAGCGCGCCTGGGCGCACCCGGCCAGTACGTCGACTACGCCGCCGCCAAAGGCGCGATCGACACCTTCACGATCGGCCTGGCGAAAGAGGTGGCCGCCGAGGGCATCCGCGTCAACGCGGTGCGCCCGGGCATCATCGCCACCGATATCCATGCGTCGGGCGGCCAGCCCGACCGCGCGCGCCAGCTCGCGCCCCAAGTGCCGATGCAACGTGCCGGCAGCGCCGAGGAAGTGGCGCAGGCGATTGGGTGGCTGTTGTCGGAAGCTTCGAGTTACACCACCGGCACCATCCTTGATGTGGCCGGCGGGCGCTGACCGCACCTATCAAACCGCGAGCAGCATCTGCATCAGGTTCGGCAGCCCGCGCCCCTGGTGATAACGGTCGCGCCCGAGGTCGATACAGGCGTCGAGCAGGATGCGCTTCACTTCGTCGGGGCGACCGATGAATTCGCGCCGCACCGACAGGAACGCCGCAAGCAGCCCCGAGACGTGGGGTGCGGCCATGCTGGTGCCGCTCTCGACGCGGTACAGGTCGCCTTTGCCGGCACGAAAGCTCGCGTTGCACGAGCTGATGCGCTCGCCCGGCGCCACCACGTCGGGTTTGGGCCGGCCGTCGGCGGTGGGCCCGCGCGATGAGAACGAGGACACGCCGTACAGGTGCGGCTTGTCGGCGTGCACCGAGCCGACCGCGATGCAGTCTTCCAGGTTTGCCGGGTCGCCGATCGACATCGCGGTGTTGAGGTCGACTTCACCGCCGGCGGTCTGCACCTGCAGCTGGCCTTCGTTGCCGCAGGCCACCACCACGAGAACGCCGTCGCGCCACTGGCGGCGCAGTTCGGCGCAGATCGGCGAAAAGCCGCAGCCGTAGACGGTGGCGTCGAACGGCCCGCCCAGGCTGAGGTTGATACCGTGCAACTGCACCGTGGCACCGCTGTTCGCGTTGCGCTGGGCGATGTGGTCGAGCGCCTTGATGATCCAGGCGTCTTCACCCTCGCCCTGGTCGTCGAGCACCTTGTAGACCACCAGCGTCGCGCGCGGCGCCACACCGCGGTGCGGGCCCGCTGCTTCCTTGCCGCTGATGATGCCCGCCACGTGAGTGCCATGGCCATCGGGATCTTGCGCCTTCGCAATCGACACCGGCTTGCCGGGTTGGGTGCAGTCCCACACCGCCTCGATCAGGCTGCCATTGCCGTCCATGGCTGCCTTGAAATGCGGATGGTCAGCGCGCACGCCAGTGTCGAGCACGGCCCAGGTGATGCCCTGGCCCGCCGCACCGAAACTCGCCAGCGCGGCGTCGGCTTTCAGTGTTTGCAGGGACCGGGCGGTGAGCTTGGCCTTGCGCGAACTGCGCCACACCGCGTAGACGCGCAATTCACGGTGCGCGGCCGCCACGGTGCGCAGTTCCTCGGCAGTGAGGTGTGCGGCAACAAAGCGCTGCAACGGGTCGATGCGGGCGGCCGCCTTGTCGCTGACCAGCGTTTCGAGCTGCGCGGCCACCTGGACGACACGATCGGCAAGCTGCAAGGGTGCAGGCGCGGACGCGTGCCCCTTTTCCGGCGCTGCCGCTTTCATCGTGGCATTCGCGGTCGCCGTTCGGTGTTCGCGTTGGCGGGTGCGCTCCGGGGTTTCGTCGAGCGCCGAGTAACCCGGCTCCAGCACCTCGATCAGCACCGGGTGGCGCAGTTGGGGTTCGGTGCCGAGCAACTCCGCGACATCGCGTGCCAGGACGAAGCGCGCCATCGGGTCCATTCGCAACAGGTCGTGCACGACCCGGCGCACGCTCGCATGCGCCAGGTAACCCACCGCCGAATGCGGGTCGAGTTCGAGCAACGAGCGGCTGCGCGTATTGACGATGCGCTGGTCACGAATGAAGCCGCTTGGAACGAAGTCGCCGCTCAGGCCGGCGTCGAGCGCCACCGGGTCGAGCGGATCGGAAAAGTTGTGCCATTGCGCCAGCGTCGCGGGCACCTTCCGGCCGGGCGGAGCCAGGAAGTCCTGCACTTCGGCTATGCCCAGCGGCGAGCCCAGCGTGATCAGTTGCACGACCCGCTGCGAGCGCGGCGCCAGTGCGGCCAGGCCCTCGTACGCGATCACCGAACCGAGGCTGTGCGCGATGATCGTCACCGGCGCGGTGTGGTCGTCCAGCGCGGCGGCGAACCGCTGCTGGATCCGGGCGCGCTGAGCAGGGTTGAACAAATAGGCCGCTGCGTCGCCGACGAGTGCTTCGAGAAAATGCCGCGCGAGCGGCTTGCGCCAGCTCGCGGGCAGCGGCAGAACGCGCTTGCGCGGGCCACCCGACGCGCCGTCACGGACACCGACCCCGGCTCGCGTCAACAACGCCGCGGCGAGTTCGCGCGCGCCGGGCCGTCCCGGGTCGACCGAAACGCCGCGCAGCAGCGTATCCACGTCCACGCCTTTCGCCGCCGTTGCGCTCACACGCGCGGCGGCGGGCCGGCCGGTCTGCGGCGGATGCACGATGTCGACCCAGTACACCATGCGGCTGCGCGGCCCCATGTCGCGGCCGAACAGGGCCAGGTCCCATTCGAGCTTGAGCGCGTCGTTCGGCGTGTGCTGGCCGATGCCGTGCACGTAAAGCAGGCTGGCCGCGGTCTCGGCGCTCTTGGGCCGGGTTGATCGCGCGCGCGGCGCGGCGG
The DNA here is from genome assembly GCA_031396425.1 of Rhizobacter sp. GTDB lineage: Bacteria > Pseudomonadota > Gammaproteobacteria > Burkholderiales > Burkholderiaceae_C > JAEMQF01. The sequence continues at coordinate 12,527 of JANNKS010000051.1, forward strand.
ACTTGGGTCGGGCCATCGGTGCACTCCTGTTCAGTCGGGCGCCCGGCTCAGGTTCGGGCGCCTGCAGCGGGGGCGGTCAAGGCAAGTTGAGCAACGGTTCGACGCGGCTCCAGATCATGCTTGAAGCGCCACGGCGGATGATGCAACATCGCCCCGCACTTCGGAGCGTCGCATGGACCAACTCACCGCATTGCAGCAACTTCTGCAGCCCCTGTTCCCCGGATTGATGGGCGTTACGCTGGTGCGCGTCGAGCCCGAAATCGTGGTGGCGACGATGCAGGTCCGGCCCGACCTGTGCACCGCTGGGGGCATCCTGCATGGCGGCGCACACATGGCGTTCGCCGACACGCTCGGCGCGGTGGGCACCTTCGTCAACCTGGCGCAGGGCAAGCGCACGACGACGGTCGAATCGAGCACGAAATTCATCGCCGGCGCGAAAGAAGGCAGCACCGTGACTGGCGAGTCCATCGCGCTTCACCGCGGCCGGACCACGATGGTGTGGCAGACCCGCATCACCTCGGACGAGGGCAGGCTGTGCGCGCTGGTGACGCAGACCCAGCTGGTGCTGGAGGCCTGAGCGGTGCTCAGGCCGATTTGGCGACCAGCGCGAAATGCTCGACCGACGGCGGGGCGGCAAAAAACGGCCCCACGATCGCTCGCCATTGGGGAAACAGCGGGCCCTGGCGAAAGTCGACGGTGTGGTTCTCCAGTGTGTCCCAGTAGATCATCAGGATGTAGCGGTCCGGCGACTCGACGCCTCGGTTCACCTTGAAGCCGCGAAAACCCTTAGCCTTGGACGCCACTTCGCTGATGCCGCGCTGAATGGCGGTATCGAATTCGCTGCCTTTGCCGGGAGTGACGCGAATGTCGGCGATTTCGAGAATCATGGCGGCCCTTCGGATGTCAGTGTGGAGGTCGAAGCAGTTTAGCCGCGTGGTCGACAGGCATGCATCGACCCGCCGCGCCTGGCTGGTTCGCCGACTGCGCGTGCCGGCCCGTGCCGCAGCTTCGGTCAGTGCCCGTCGCCGAGGTAAGCCACCTGCACCTCGCGGTTGGTGCGAATGCGTTCGGGCAGGTCGCTCGCGATCACTTCGCCGTTGACCATCACCGTGATCCGGTCGGCGATGCGGAACACCGCATCCATGTCGTGCTCGACCAGCAGCACCGCATGGTCGCGCTTGAGCTCGGCAAGCAGCTGTAGCATGCGTGCGGTTTCTTCGGCGCCCATGCCGGCGAGGGGCTCGTCGAGCAACAACACGCGCGGGTGCATCGCCAGGCACATCGCGATCTCGAGCTGGCGCTTGCCGCCGTGGCTCAAGGTGCCCGCCGTCAAGTGCGCCTGGTCGGCCAGCCCGGCGGCGCGGAGCGCCTGCTGCGCGACCGGCAGGCTGTGGCGACAGCTGCGCGCCGCTTGCCAGGCAGCCCAGGGCAAGGGCCGCCTCGCCTGCGCGCACAGGCGGCAGTTTTCGAGCACGGTGAATTCGGGAAAGATGGTGGTGCGCTGGTAGCTGCGCCCGACGCCGGCGCGCGCCCGGCGAGGCTGCGACCAGGCGGTGATGTCGTGCGCGTCGAAATGAATCGTGCCGGTGCTCGGCGGCAGTTCACCCGACAGCATGTTGATCAGGGTCGACTTGCCGGCGCCATTCGTGCCGATCACGGCGTGCACCTCGCCGACATGCAGCTCCAGTGAAACGTTGTTCACCGCGGCCAGGCCGCCGAAGCGACGTGTCAGCCCGCTGGCCCGCAGCAGGGCCGCCGTGGCAACAGGGGGCGTCGACACAGCCATTCTTCAGCCCCGCCGCGCGGCGCGGCCACGCGAGCGCAACGTGCCCATCAACCCGACCAGGCCGTGGGGCAGCAGCGCGACGAACGCAATGATCGTGATGCCCAGGGTCAGCTGCCAGCGCCCGGCAAGGGGCCCGAGCAGCGCTTCGAGCTGGAAGAGTTCCTTCAGCAGCGTGAAGCTCACCGCGCCGATCACCGCACCGCGCAGGCTGCCGATGCCGCCGAGGATGATCATCAGCAGCACCGCGCCGGATTCGTGCCAGCTGAGCAGTTCCGGGTTGACCGCGCCGTCTTTCACCGCCAGCAGGAAGCCCGCCAGGCCGGCCAGCGCACCGGCGATCACGAACGCCGCGAGCTTGTAGCCATAGGTCGGAAAACCGGCGGCCCGCATGCGCTGTTCATTGACGCGAATGCCCGCCAGCGCATGGCCGAAGCGCGAGTTGCGCAGCTGTGCAAGCAGCGCGTAGGTGAACACCAGCGCGCCCAGCACCGCGTAGTAGAGGTGGTGCTTGTTGTCCAGGTCGAGCCCAGGCGCGGCGCCGAGTTGCAGCACCGGCTTGCTGTACAGAAAAATGCCGTCGCTGCCGCCGCCGAGCTTGGTATCGTGGAACACGAAGTAGGCCATCTGCGCGAACGCCAGCGTCACCATGATGAAGTAGACGCCCTTGGTGCGCAGGCTCAAGGCGCCGACGAACAAGGCGTACAGCGCGGCGGCGCCCATCGCTGCAGGCAACAGCCACAGAACCGACGCGGCACCGCGCTCGCCGGTGGCCAGCACGGTGACATAGGCGCCGATGCCGAGGAACGCCGCGTGCCCCAGGCTCACCAGCCCGGTGGTGCCCACCAGCAACTGCAGGCTGAGCGCGAAGATCGCCGAAATGGCGATCTTCACGACCAGTTCCTGCAGGTAGGGCGTCAACATCAGCGGCAGCAGCGCCAGCGCGATCGCCACCAGCACCGGCACGAGGGCAGTGCGCGCGCCGGCCTGCTGTACAGGCGGCTGCGCCGGGGCGCGATCGCCATGAGTCGCCGGGGCGGTCCGGATTTCCTGGGCTTGCTCCGTGGGCGTGCGACCCTGGTCGTCTGCCGCGCCGCGATCGCGTTCAGTAACCACGTTTCATCAGCCCCTCGGGCCGCCACACCAGGATGATCGCCATCAGCAGGTACACGCCGATGCCGCTGAGTTCGGCGAAGAACACCTTGCCGAAGGTGTCGACCGCTCCGACCAGCAGCGACGCGATCAACGCGCCGGTGATCGAGCCGATGCCGCCGATCACGACGACGACGAAGCAGATGATCAAGACGCTCGAGCCCATGCCCGGATAGACCGACGACAGCGGCGCGGCGATCATGCCGGCCAGCGCGGCGAGTGCGACTCCGCCGGCGAAAACGATGCGGTAGAGCAGCGTTATGTTGATGCCCAGGCCGCGCACCATGTCGCGGTTGCTTGCGCCGGCACGGATCATCATGCCCAGCCGGGTGCGATTGACGACGAAGTACAGCGCCAGCGCGACCGCCACGCACGCCACCGACGCGAACACCCGGTACCACGGGTAGGACATCAGTTCGCCGAGGCGAAAGCCACCTGCCAGCCAGGCCGGCGGCTGCACCCCGTGCACGTCGTTGCCCACCAGCATGCTGCGCAGCTCCTCGAACACCAGGATCAGCGCGTAGGTCATCAGCACCTGCTGCAGATGTTCACGTTCGTACAGGAAGCTGAAGAAGGCCCATTCGAGCAGGAATCCGAATGCCGCGGCGAGCAGCACGCCGACCAGCAGCCGCGTGAAGAACCAGTCCCCGAGGTACGGCGCGAGCGCGAACGCCAGGTAGGCGCCGATCATGTAGAAGCTGCCGTGCGCCAGGTTGATGACGCCCATGATGCCGAAGATCAGCGTCAGCCCGCTGGCGACCAGAAACAGCAGCAGGCCGTATTGAACGGCGTTCAGGCACTGAACCAGGAAGGTGGGGAAGTCCATTCAGCCTTTTCGCTCAAGCAAGGCGTCGCGCACGAATTCAAGCCGGTCCTGGCCGAAGAACATCTCGGACCCGACAAAGAAGGTCGGCGCGCCGAACACGCCGCGGGCCACCGCTTCATCGGTCGCCGCAATCAGGCGTGCCTTGACCTCCGCCTGCCCGGCCAGTGCCAGCAATGCTTCGGCGTCCAAGCCGGCTTGCGCGAGCGTCGCGGCCAGCACCGAGGCGTCGCCCAGGTTCCTTTGCTGCACCCAGATGGCTTTGAAAACCGTTTCGCAAAAGGGCATGAAGTCGGCGGTTCGGACCATCAACAAACCGGTGGCGCAGCGCATCAAGGTCAAAGTGTTGATGGGGAAGTGAGGGTTGTGCACCAGCGGCACGCCATAGCGCTTCGCCCAGCGCGCCATGTCGGCGAACATCCAGCGGCCCTTCGCCGGCACCGTTACCGGGCTGGCGTTGCCGGTGGCCTTGAATACGCCGCCGAGCAGCATCGGCCGCCAAACCAGTTCGGCGCCACAGTCGGCGGCGATTCCGGGCAGCTGCGTGAACGCCAGATAGGTGGTGGGGCTGCCGAAATCAAAGAAAAATTCGACGCTCTTCGTCATGCGGGTTCCTTGTTACCCAAGATGCGACCGACCGCACCGAGCCCGCGTACCGCCCCATCGGCCCGGGGTCCGACTTCGGGCCGATGGCCAGGCGCCGCCGTCCGTTTCAAGTGTCGCCCTTGGCGGCAGGCGCGGGCTTGAACAGGGATTCGCACACGCCGCGTTGCGGGTCGGCGTTGGGCAATTGGGCGCACACCGCATCCAACCGCGACTGCAGCCGCTCCAGCACGGCCGCATGGGTGCGTTCCTTGTTCCAGGTCTGCAGGCCCTTGCCGACGCGTTGCCAGGACCGCGCGCTGCGTTCGTAGAAAGGGTTCGTCTGCTGTGCGGTTTCACCGAGCAAGCCGAGCACCGCCTTTTCGATGCGGGTTTCATCACCGGGCGACAGTTCGATCAGCGCATTCACATAACTCGCCCCCCATTGCAGCCGGGTCGCCGGCCCTTCGCTCTTGTCGAAAGCCGCTTCCGACCAGCGCAACGCGCCGGCCTTGTCGCCGCGTTTCCTGGCGTTGCTCGACAGCTCCGACATCAGGTAGTAGGGCGAATGGCTCTTTGCCAGGTTGGCGCTCAGCAGGGCATCCGATTCGTCGAGCAGGCCGGCCTGCTGCATCACATAGCCGGCGAACGGAATCACCGCCTGGCGTTCATGGCCGTCGCTGATGTCACGATCGGCAGCCGCCACATGCGCGCGCACATCGGCGAGCAGCGTTTCGGCCACAGGTTCGATGCTCTCCTTCAGGCGATCGATGCGCGCCAGCTCGACGCGCGCATGGAGCGCCGTCAACCGGTCCGCGCGCGACAAGCTGGAGTCCGCTTCGAAGCCCTTCAGCGCGATTTCGAACGCACCGAGCAGGCGGCGACGCTGCGCCGTGTCGGGTGCGCTGAGCGCGCTCACCAGCTCGCTGGCGCTGCTGCCCAGCACGTCCATCTGCGCGCGCGCCGCAGCGGCGTCGCCGAGCAGCCGGAGCAAGCGCTGCGTAGCGGCTTCGTCGAGCGGCAAGCCGGGCGATGCCTTGGCGGCGGCCACCGACTTGAGCCACAGGCGGGTCGCGACGTCGGCCGGCTCGGCCGGGCAGGCGCCGGCGATTTGTTTGAGCAGCGCCGGCAGCTCGGCCTTGGCCATCAGCTGCTGTTCGTCGGTGTCCCACGAGTAGAACGCCAACAGGCGCCAGTCATTCGCGCTCAGGCCCTTGCCGCCGGCGCGCGCGTCGGCCAGCACCGCGGTCACGGGACGCTGCGCGTTCATCGACAGCGTCAGCACCTGGGTGTATTGCGCCGCGTCGACCTCACCCGGCAGGCGCGTGAGTTCGGTACCCTGGGCGTTGAACATCACCATCGTCGGGTAGCCGCGCACCTTGTAGCGCGCACCGAGCTTTTGCGCCCCCGGGCTGTCGCCGTCGATGTAGACCGGCACGAAGGCGCGCGATCGTTCGATGAAGTCCTGCCGGTTGAACAGCGTCGCCTGGAGCTGGTTGCACGGCGGGCACCATTTGGCGCCCCAGTAGAGGAACAGCGGCTTGTTCGCCTTGGCCGCCTGCGCGAACGCCGCGTCGACGTCCGCCTCGCTGACCGCCTTTTGCCAGGCGATGCCGGGTTCGGCGACTGAAGCACTGACCTGGGCGCTGGGATTCCCGGCGGCCGTCGGTGCCCCAGCCGAGGCATCGTCTCTCGGGCGCGAGCACGACGCCAGACCTGCGGCCACGGCCAGCACGGCGATCAACGGGCGGCTCGGTCGAATCATGGCGGGGCGCTGGAGTGGGGCAGGCGAAGGAGCGTACACGGTTTCCCGGCGCCCGGCGCTGGTGTTTGCGCGTTTCACTCGAGCGCTTCGGTCGACCGCTTCAATCGACCGGGGCAGGCGCCTCGCGCACTGTCTCGAGCACGGTGTCGAGTTGCGGGTCGCGCGGCGCACGCGAGCTGAACTGCGCCAGCGCCACGCCGGCCAGCGTGACCGCTGCGCCACCCAGCTTGATGGCGGTGTAGCTCTCGCCGGTCAGCGCCCATGCGACCAGGCCGGCCACCGGCGGCATCAGGTACATGAAGGGCGCCGTTCGCGCCACACCGCGCACCGCGTTGACCCAGCCCCACACCAGCCAGCCGAGAAAGGCCGACACCAACACCGCCCAGAGCGTGCCGGCCCAGGTTGCGGCGCCAACCTCGGCCCACGGCACCGCCAGGCCGGCCGGGGCGCTGACCAGCAGCACCGGCGCGCTGCCGAGCAGGACGGCATAGGTCATCACGGTCACACCGCCGAGCCGCTCGATCAGCGGCTTGGCAGCGACGGTGTAGTACGAAAAGAACGACGCCGCGACCAGCAAGGTCAGGTCACCCAGGCCGGCTTGCCAGCGCCCGCCGAGCAGCTTGTCGGACAGGAACAGCAGAACCCCCAGACACGCCACGCCGACCCCGGCGATCTGGCCGCGCGCCAGGTGCTCGATGCCGTGCCAGCGCAGGATGAGCAGCGTGAACACCGGCCCGCAGGCGAGGATCAGCGAACTAGAAAACGCGGTCGACCAGTGGATGCCATAGGTCACCATGCCAACATGTATGAGGTGGCCTGCCAGGCCCAGTTTGAGCAGTGCGAACAGGTCGCTGCGCGACACGCTCGGCCAATGCCGTCCGTGCCGCGAAAACAGCAGCGCGGCAGCCGCGATCGGCATGATCAGGTAGCGGATGAACAGGAATCCGCCGGGCGACAGCGTCTCGAACACCGCCTTCTGCACACTGAAGTTGGCGCCCCAGACGAGCACCAGCAACAACGCAGCCCAGAGCGCGCGCCGCATCCGCACACGCTGCTGGGCGGCGGAGAATTCGTGCGGCTGAATTGGCGCAGCGGAGTTGGCGTTGGGCACGGTTTGCGCCGGGCTGGGAGATTCGGCGCTCACAGATCGCTCAGGCAGTGGTTTCGGGAGGTGCACTGTCGCCCAGGCGGCCTTGTGCGTCTTCGGCGCGCCAGCCCGGCTCGGGCGTGGCGCGGGCCAGCGCCATCCAGGCGTCGAAGGGCAGGCGCATCGCGCGTTTCGGCGCCGGCCGCGCGACGTCAAGACGGCCTTCGCTGGCGATCAACACACCGCATTCGGCCGGTATCTCGTCAGGCTGCGCAATGCCCTCGCGGATCGTGTACCAGCATTCGCCCGCCATCTGCAGATAGGCCGCGCGCTTGGCGGCGTTGCGCAGGTCCGACAACAGATCAGACCGAAACACCTTGATCTCGTGCACGACGGGCTCGAGGTAGGCCTCGACCGTGGTGTGGCGGATCGAAAACACGTCGGGCTGCGACATCGTCCACGCGTCGCCCTGCGGGGTCGTGATCTTCGCGCGCAGGCTCAGGCCACGCCAGACGATGCGCCCGCCGCGCGTCATCTCGCGCGCCACGCGTTCGACCAGCGCTTCGTGCGCGTCGCGGCGCGCCCGGTTGCGATGCAGGGTCAACGCAAGTTGCGCGACGCCGGCGTCGGTGACGCGCAGCGTTTCATGGCCGCTGGGCTGCAACACCCGTTCGAGCAAACCGGCGGCGAGCAATTCGATCTCGATGACATCCTGGCACGGCCAGCCCGCCGAACGCCAGATCGAGCGCAGACGGCGCTGGTGCGCGGCGCTTGCCGCGGGCCCGCCAGGGGCGGGTGGAACACCGACGGGAGAAACACTCATGGCGCAAGCGTAGCGCGTCGTCGCAAGTCGGGTTTGCCACCCCGCACGGGCAGCCCCCTGCCCCACCGGGCCGCTACCATGGCCGCCCCACCCCAGGACGCGCCGGAGCCCCCTTGAATTCACCCGCAGCCACCCCGTTCCCGCGCCTGTTCGAGCCTTTGAACCTGGGCTTCGTCACCCTGAAAAACCGCCTGCTGATGGGCAGCATGCACACCGGGCTGGAAGACGGGCGCAAGCATTTCCCGGCGATGGCGGCGTTCTTCGCAGAGCGCGCGCGCGGCGGCGTGGGGCTGATCGTGACCGGCGGCTTTGCGCCCAACATCGAAGGCTGGGCCAAGCCCTTCGCCGGCACCTTGTCGACCAGTGGCGGCGCGCGCCGGCACAGAATCGTCAGCGACGCGGTGCACGCCGAAGGCGGCCGCATCGCATTGCAGATCCTGCACACCGGCCGCTACGGCTACCAGCCGCTGTGCGTGGCGCCGTCGCGCATCCAGTCGCCGATTTCGCCGTTCACGCCGCGCGAGTTGAGCGCGCGTGGCATCGAACGGCAGATTCGCGCCTTCGTGCGTTGCGCCACGCTGGCGCGCGAAGCCGGCTACGACGGCGTGGAGGTGATGGGCAGCGAGGGCTATTTCATCAACCAGTTCCTCGTCACCCACACCAACCAGCGCACCGACGAATGGGGCGGCGCCTACGAGAACCGCATGCGCCTGGCGGTCGAGGTGGTGCGGCGCGTGCGCGAAGCGGTGGGGCCCGACTTCATCATCATCTACCGCCTGTCGATGATCGACCTGATCCCCGACGGCAGTTCCTGGCCCGAGGTGGTGCAGCTCGCCAAGGCGATCTCGGCTGCGGGTGCGACGCTCATCAACACCGGCATCGGCTGGCACGAAGCGCGCATTCCGACCATCGCCACCAGCGTGCCGCGCGCCGCGTTCGCATGGGTGACGAAGAAGATGCGCACTGAACTGCGCGCGGCGGGCATCCGCACGCCGCTGATCACGAGCAACCGCATCAACATGCCCGAAGTCGCCGAGGCGGTGCTCGCCGACGAATGCGCCGACATGGTCAGCCTGGCGCGGCCGCTGCTGGCCGACGCCGAATTCGCCAACAAGGCGAGCAGCGGCCGGCGCGACCAGATCAACACCTGCATCGCCTGCAATCAGGCGTGCCTGGACCACACCTTTCGCGCCGAGCTGGCGAGCTGCCTGGTGAACCCGCGCGCCGGCCACGAAACCGAACTGGTGTTCCGCGCCGGCGCCGCCGTGCAGCGCAAGCGTATCGCGGTGGTGGGCGCCGGGCCGGCCGGTCTGGCGGCCGCGACCACGCTGGCCGAGCGCGGCCACGAGGTGCACCTGTTCGAAGCCGGCAACGGCATCGGCGGTCAGTTCAACATGGCGAAGTTGATTCCCGGCAAGGAGGAATTCAGCGAGACACTGCGCTACTTCACGCGCCGCATCGAGCTGACCGGCGTGACGCTGCACCTGAACAGACGCGTCACCGCGCAGGACCTGCTGGCCGCGCGATTCGACGAGGCGGTGGTCGCGACCGGCGTGCTTCCACGCCCGATCCACCTCCCCGGCGCCGAGGAAGCCGCCAGCACCGGCCGGCTGCTGAGTTACATCGACGTGCTGCTGCACGGCAAGCCGGTGGGCGAGCGGGTCGCGATCATCGGCGCTGGCGGCATCGGCTTCGACGTCGCCGAGTTCCTCGTCACGGCACCGGGCCATTCGCCGACGCTGCAGCTGCAGGAATGGCTCACCGAATGGGGCGTGACCGACCCGTCCGAGGCCCGCGGCGGCGTGGTGCGCGCACGCCCGGCACCGGCGGCGCGGCGCATCACGCTGCTGCAGCGCAAGGCGGGCAAACTCGGCAAGGGCCTGGGCAAGACGACCGGCTGGATTCACCGCGCAGCGCTGCAGATGAAGCAGGTCGAGATGGTGGCCGGTGTCAACTACGAACGCATCACCCCGCAGGGCCTGTTCATCACGCACGGCGAGAAGCGCGTTGAGGGGCAATTGATCGAGTGCGACACGATCGTCGTCTGCGCCGGGCAGGAGCCGCTGCGCGAGTTGCTGGAACCCTTGCGCGCTGCCGGCATGACGGCGCACCTGATTGGCGGGGCTGACGACGCCGGCGAGCTCGACGCGAAGCGCGCCATCGATCAGGGCACGCGACTCGCGATGCGCCTCTGAGCGCGGCCCGGCGTGGGCTCGGTGGCCGGCGCTGCGGGTGCGGTGCGGTTGCTCGCCAGCCGCGCCTGCGACTGCGCCAGTTCATCGTGCAGCCAGCCGCGCAATGCCACCAGCGGCGGCCAATCGCGCAGCTCGGGCGGGTAGACGAGCCAGTACGCGTAGGCCACATCGTCCGGCAAGGCCAACGGCGACAGACGAACCAGCCGACCGTCCTGCAATGCATCTGCCGCCAGCAGCTCACGCCCCAACGCGATGCCCAGGTCCTGCTCGGCGGCCTGCAGCAGCAGCCCGGCGTCGTTGAACTCTGCCACCGGATTGACCCGCACGCGCAGACCGGCCAATTCGAACCAGCGTTTCCACAGCGCCGGTCGGCCCAGCAGCGCAACCTCGGCCAGTGCGGCCGGTCCACGCCCCATCAGCCGGCGCGCGGCCTGGGGCGAGCCGACTGCAATCAGCGGTGAATCGATCAGGCGTTCGGCGCTGAGGCCGCGCCAGGCGCCGTGGCCTTGGCGCAGCGCCGCGTGAAAGCCGTCGCGCTGCAGGTCGATCACCTGTTGCGACGCGTTCAGTTCGATGCCCAGGCCCGGGTGGCGGTCGCGCCAGCGCGCGATGCGTGGCAGCAGCCAGCGCTGCGCGAACGACGGCAGCACGGTGATCCGAATCCGCTCGTCGCCGCCGCTGGCTGCCGCGGCGGCGGCGCGCACACCGTCATCGAGCTGCGCCAGGGCGGGTTCAACCGCCTGCAGCAATGCGGCACCCGCGGCATTGAGCACCACGCGGCGGCCACGCCGGTCGAACAGCGCGAAGCCGAGTTGCTCTTCCAGGCCCTTGATCTGCTGGCTGATGGCGCTGTGGGTGAGATGCAATTCGTCAGCCGCCGCCCGCAGGTTGGCAAGCTGCGCGACGGCGCGAAAGGCTGGCAGGGTGTGCAGTGGCAGGCGCGTCATGCTGGTAAGCATAACTGACCAGATCGGCGCTAATTGATCGCTTTCCTACTGCACTTTGTAGTCCTATGCTTACCAGAGTCCGATATCCAGGAGCTTCCTCATGCACCCCACCACCGCTCCCAATTCGACCGCAGCGCTGCATCGCGGCCTGCAACAGGGCTGGCGCGAGCTGACGCTCGCGGTGCAGCGCGCCGTCCAGGCGCTTGTCTTGGCCCGGCGTGAAGCCGTGCAACGCCAACAGGCGTGGCACCGCCGGCGTGCCGTCGCGCACTTGAGTGCGCACCTGTTGAACGACATCGGCGCCGAGCCCGAATTGCTCGCGTACGCCGAAGCGCAGCGCCGGCTCGAAGAACTGCGCACCAAGGCGCTGTGGGTGAACTCCGGCAGTTGAGGCTCCAGGCGCGCCACGGCGCGAGCCAATGCGGCGCACCGGGTTCGGCCGGAGGAATCGAGAAGGGTGGGCTGCACATCCCTGCCGGGCCCGCCCCTGGACAGGGTCGAGGGCCATTCGGGCCGCTGGCCCAGCCTTCGCGAGGTGCCCCACTATCATGATGTGACATTCAGCCGGGCATCTCTCCGGCGAGCTTCAAGCCCACCGTCCGTCATGCCGATTCATCCCTTCCGGGCTCGCCTGGTGCCCTGCCTGCTTGCGCTGGTGACCCTCGCCGCTCCGCACGCCCCGGCTGCTGCCGCCGACGACAAACAAAGCCCCACTGTGCGGCCGGCGCTCAGCGTCAATGTGGTACAGCCGCAGCGCACGCCGTTGACACTGCGCCTGAATGCGAACGGCAACATCGCCGCTTGGCAGGAGGCCAGCGTCGGCACCGAGGCGAACGGCCTGCGCCTGGCCGAGGTGAAGGTGAATGTCGGTGATGTCGTCAAACGTGGCCAGTTGCTGGCCAGCTTCGCCCCCGAGATGCTGCAGGCGGAGCTCGATCAGACGGGCGCGGCGGTGGCCGAGGCCGAAGCGGTGCTGGCCGAAGCCACTGCGAACGCCCAACGGGCGCGCGAGCTTCAACCCACGGGCGTGCTCAGCGCCCAACAGACGAACCAGATCCTCACCGCCGAGCGCACCGCGCAGGCGCGCCTGGAGGCACAGCGCGCAGCCATCAAGGTGCAGCAACTGCGCCTGCGCCAGACCCAGGTGCTGGCGCCCGACGACGGCATCATCTCATCGCGCAACGCCACCGTGGGCGCCGTCATTCCGGCCGGCCAGGAACTGTTCCGCCTGATCCGCAAAGGCCGGCTCGAGTGGCGCGGCGAGGTGAACGCCACCCAGATCGCGCGCCTGCGCCCCGGCATGGCCGTGACGGTGACACCGGCCAACCTGCCGCCCATTCAAGGCCGGGTTCGGGTCGTGGCACCGACCGTGGACCCCCAGACACGCAACGCCTTGGTCTATGTCGACCTGGCCGCGCCCGGTGGCGCGCGCCTGGGCATGTTCGCGGCCGGCGAAATCGATCTGGGCAGCGCGCCCGGGCTGACCTTGCCGCAAGGCGCGGTGCAGCTGCGCGACGGCTTCAGCACCGTGATGCGGGTGGGCGCCGATTCGAAGGTCACGCTGACCAAGGTGGGCACCGGGCGGCGCATCGCCGACCGCATCGAAATCACTTCCGGCCTGGACGGCAGCGAGCGCGTGGTGGCCGCCGGTGGCGCATTCCTGGGCGATGGTGACCTGGTGCGCGTCGTCGATGGCGCCCCTCCAGCCGCGCCATCGGCGCGCAGCGTTGCGCCGGCCCAATGAGCCGGCTGAGCCGACGGTCCGTCGCGCCATGAACGTCTCGTCCTGGTCGATCCGCAATCCGACGCCGTCGGTGCTGCTGTTCGTCATGCTCACGCTGATCGGCCTGATGAGTTTTCGGGCCATGAAGATCCAGAACTTTCCGGACATCGACCTGCCCACCGTGACCGTGAGTGCGGCCTTGCCGGGCGCTGCACCGGCGCAGCTGGAAACCGAGGTGGCGCGCCGGATTGAAAACTCGGTGGCCTCGGTGCAGGGCGTGAAGCACATCTACACCAAGGTGCTCGACGGTCTCGTCACCGTCACGGTCGAGTTCCGTCTTGAAAAACCGACCCAGGAGGCGCTCGACGACGTGCGCGACGCGGTGGCGCGCATCCGCTCGGACCTGCCCGGTGACCTGCGCGACCCGGTCGTGACCAAGATGGACCTGGCCGGCTCGCCGTTTCTCACCTATGCGGTGGCTTCGACACGCATGGACGACGAGGCCCTGAGCTGGTTCGTCGACAACAACGTGACCAAGGCCATGCTCAGCGTGCGCGGTGTCGGTGCCGTGGCTCGTGTGGGCGGCGTGACGCGCGAGGTGCGAGTCGAACTCGACCCGGTGTTGCTGCAATCGTACGGCGTCACCGCCGCCGAGATCTCGCGCCAGCTGCGCCTGACCCAGCAAGACGCCAGCGGCGGGCGCAGCGATGTGGGCGGCGCCGAACAGTCGGTGCGCACGATCGCCACCGTGCGCACGGCGGCCGAACTGGCGCAGATGGAAATTCTGCTGACGGGCAGCGGCAGCGCGCCGGCCAACGCGGGTGCACCGGGCGCCGGTGAAGGCCGGCGCATCCGCCTCGACCAGGTGGCGCGAGTGCTCGACACGGTCGCCGAACGGCGTTCGGCGGCACTGCTCGACGGCCGGCCGGTGGTGGGTTTCGAGCTCACGCGCAGCCGCGGTGCAGGCGAAATCGAAACCGCCGCAGCGGTGCGCGCCGCGCTCGCCAAGCTGACCGCGGCGCACCCACAGATCAGCGTCACCGAATCGTTCAATTTCGTCGACCCGGTGCAGGAAGGCTATGACGGCTCGATGCTGCTGATGGCCGAAGGCGCCGTGCTGGCGGTGCTGGTGGTGTGGCTGTTCCTGCGCAACTGGCGCGCCACCCTCGTGGCGGCAACCGCGCTGCCGCTGTCGGTGATCCCGGCGTTCTGGGTGATGCACCAGTTCGGCTTCACGATCAATGTCATCACGCTGCTCAGCCTGTCACTCGTGGTGGGCATCCTGGTCGACGACGCGATTGTCGAGATCGAGAACATCATGCGCCACCTGGCGATGGGCAAGACGCCGTTCCAGGCCGCAATGGAAGCGGCCGACGAGATCGGCCTCGCCGTGATTGCGACCACCTTCACGCTGATCGCAGTTTTTCTGCCCACCGCCTTCATGGCCGGCGTGCCGGGTAAGTTCTTCGTGCAGTTCGGCTGGACCGCGGCGATCGCGGTGTTCTTCTCGCTCGTCGTGGCGCGCATGCTCACGCCGATGATGGCGGCCTATGTGCTGCGCGCACCCAAGACGCCGCGCCCCGAGCCGAGCTGGATGGCGCCCTACCTGCGCTGGGCGCGCTGGTGCCTGAAGCACCGCATCTGGACATCACTGGCGGCGCTCGTGTTTCTGGTCGGCTCGCTGGCGCTCGCGCCCTTGCTGGCGACCGGCTTCATTCCAGCCGACGACCTGTCGCAAACACAGGTCACGCTGACGTTGCCACCGGGCAGCACGCTGACACAATCGATCGAAGCGGCCGAAACGGCGCGCCGGATCATCACCGCCAACCCGCACGTCAAGCTGACCTACAGCGCCATCGGCGGCGGCAACGCCGGCAGCGACCCGTTCATCCCTTCAGGGGCCGCCGATGTGCGCAAAGCGACGCTGACCCTGAACCTGACGCCACGCCGCGAACGCCCCGGCCTGAGCAAACAGGCGCTCGAGGCGCAGCTGCGAAGCGCGCTCGAGGCCCTGCCCGGAGCGCGCGTGAAAGTGGGCTTTGGAGGCTCGGCCGAAAAATACATCCTCGTGCTGGCCGGCGAAGACGGGCGCGTGCTGGCTGACCATGCGCGCCAGGTCGAGCGCGAATTGCGATCCATCCCGGGCATCGGCGGCGTTTCGTCAAGTTCCAGCCTGGTGCGGCCCGAGCTGATCGTGCGGCCCGATTTCGCGCGCGCCGCCGACCGAGGCGTGACGTCGGCGGCGATCGCCGAAACGCTGCGCGTGGCGACCTCGGGCGACTACGACCAGAGCCTGGCCAAACTCAACCTCGCGCAGCGCCAGGTTCCGGTGGTGGTGCGCCTTCCCGCCGAAGCGCGCGCCGATCTGGAACTGCTGGCGCGTCTGTGGGTGCCCGGTACGCGCGGGCCGGTGATGCTCGGCGACGTGGCGACCCTGGCGATCGACAGCGGGCCGGTGGAGATCGACCGCTACGACCGGTTGCGCAACGTCAACTTCGAAATCGAACTGAACCAGCAACCGCTGGGCGAAATCGAGGCCCTCGCGCTGGCACTGCCGAGCCTGAAGAACCTGCCGCCCGGCGTGATTCAGACCAGCATCGGTGACGCCGAAGCGATGGCGGAGCTGTTCGCAAGCTTCGGCCTGGCGATGCTCACCGGCGTGGTTTGCATCTACATCGTGCTGGTGCTGCTGTTCAAGGACTTCGTCCAGCCGGTCACGATCCTGGCCGCGCTCGTGCTGTCGATACCGGGCGCTTTCCTGGCGCTGTGGGTCACCAAGACCGCGGTGTCGATGCCGTCGATGATCGGCCTGATCATGCTGATGGGCATCGCGACCAAGAACTCGATCCTGCTGATCGAGTACGCCATCATGGCGAGGCGTGACTACAACATGTCACGTCTGGATGCACTTGTCGATGCTTGTCACAAACGGGCCCGGCCGATCGTGATGACGACGATTGCAATGGGCGCCGGCATGATGCCCATTGCCCTGGGTTGGGGGGTCGATCCGAGCTTCCGCTCGCCGATGGCGATCGTCGTGATCGGCGGATTGATCACCTCCACGTTCCTCAGCCTGCTCGTGATTCCGGTGCTGTTCACCTATGTCGACGACCTGGTGCAATGGCTCAAGCGACTTCTGCACCGACGGCCGGCAACGCCGGCATCGGCAAGTCCGCCGCGCTGACGGAAATCGGCGGGCAAGGGCCCGGATTGGTGTGCAATCCTCACTCATAGCCCCCCCGACAAGGCCCTGCCCGCCCATCCCCGGGGGGGGCCGCACCGAGATGGCGATGGTTTAATCCGCTCAATTGCCCGGCTGACTCTTTCCGCCGGCCGGGCCGCAGGGCAGCTCAGCGGAAGTGAGGCGCACAGCGCGCACCGTCGGATACGCACATGCCAGTCATCGCAGTGGTGAATCGCAAGGGAGGCAGCGGCAAGAGCACGCTGGCCACCCACATTGCGAGCTATTGCGCCAACAACAAGATTCCCGTGATGCTGGGCGACGTCGACCGCCAGCAGTCCACCCAGGCCTGGTTGCGTTTGCGCGGCTCGCATGCCAAAGCGACCCACCCGCCCATCATGGGTTGGGCGATCGACCCGAGAAATGTCTTGCGCGCACCGCCCGGCGTGTCACACGTGATTCTGGACACGCCCGGCGGCCTGCGCGGCCTCGACCTGGCGCGCGTGGTGGCGATTGCCGACGCCATCCTGATGCCGGTGTGCAACTCGGTGTTCGACCGCGAATCGGCTGCCGACTGTTATGCCGAGCTGATGGCGCTGCCGCGCGTCGCCTCGGGCCGCTGCAAGGTGATGGCAGTGGGCATGCGGGTCGACTCGCGCACCAAGGCCGCAGAGGTGCTGGCCGCCTGGGCGCAGCAGCACAAGATTCCATTCGTCGGCGTGTTGCGCGACACCCAGGCGTATGTGCGCTGCGTCGAACGCGGCCTCACCCTGTTCGACCTGCCTGCCACCCACGTGCGCACCGACATGGCGCAGTGGCAGCCCATTCTCGAGTGGCTTCACCCTGTTTTGCACCCGGTGGCACGCGCGGCCGAACCGGCGAAGCAACGTGTCGTGCGGCCTTGCTACGTGCCCACGCCGTCAAGCTTCAACGGCCTGAACTCCGCGTCGCCCATCATTGCGGCGCCGCCCAGCCCGGCGCGGCCCGCGCCGATCAGCCTGGTGCCTGTGTCCACCAAGGAGTTGCTGCGCGCCGAGCCCGCAGCCCGGCCCAGCCTGGCGAGCCGCTTCAGCCGCCTGCTCGACCTGCTGCCTTCAGCCCGCGCCCTGCACCGCGGCGCATAGCCGATTTCGGTCGGGTAGCGGGTCGCCTTGCGCGGCGCAACGCTGACGCACGCAGTCCGACAATTTCGCGATCCGGCAACGCTGCATCGCCGCCAGCAGCGTGTGGCTGACGTCCGCAGCGCCCAGTTCGTCAGCGAAGCGGGCCCGCACATCCGAGCGCATCCTCAGCAGCAGATGCGCTGTCGTCTCGGCGTCGGCCAAGGCGCGGTGGGCGCGGCCGGTGTCGGGCAAACCGTGCCACGCGGCCAGTGTGCCGAGTCGATGGTTCGGCGCCTGCGGATAGAGCCGCCGCGCCAAGAGCACGGTACACGCCATCGCGGGTGGTTCAACGTTTCCGACCTCGGCGAGCGACATTTCCGCGCACCAGTAGGCACGGTCAAAAGCGGCGTTGTGCGCGACCAGAGGGCAGCCGCGCGTGAAGCGCGCGACTTCGTGCATGACCGCACGCGCGGGCGGGGCCGCTTGCAGCATGCGGTTGCTGATGCCGGTCAACTGTTCGATGAAGGGCGGCACCCAGGCTCCGCTGTTCATCAGGCTTTGAAATCGGGCCACGATGGTTTCGCCCTCGACCAGCACCACCGCAATTTCGGTGGCGCGCCCGCCGCTGGAGGGCGACATGCCGGTGGTTTCGAAATCGATGACAGCAATGGTTTCCATGCGGGTGGGCGAAGCGGATGGGCCATTGTCGCGGCGCGGAGCCCGGGCGCGGCCGACAGCGGCGCGAACCTTGGGCCACACCACCACCTCACCACCGTCATCACGACAGCGATTGCGCGGCGGCTTCGGCTGGGGTAAGTTCGCGGCCTCCGAGTCATCGCCGAGACAGGGTTTGAACAGACTGAGCATCATCGCCGCCGGCCTGCTGGGGTTTGCGTTGATTGCCGTTGCGTGTGTTTGGCAGCAGAGCAGCGAGCTGGCAATCACAGCGCTGGCGGGTCGGCCCCCTGTGCACGCGGCGGCGAACGAAGCCCCGGCCACGGCACCCGCAACGGCCACGCCGCTGCCTGGCCCGATGCTGCGCGCCGAGTTCGCCGATGCCACGCTGGTGCTGACCGGCCGGGTGCCCGATGAGGTGCTGCGCGATGCGGTCGTGGCACGAGCGGCCGCGCTGTACCCGACGACGCGGGTCACCGCGCGGATCGAGATCGTGCCCGTCACCCGCCCGCGCTGGCTCGCCATGCCATTTCCGCCCGACCTGCGCGACACGCACCGCGCCACAGCACTGCTGCAGGACGGGCGCCTGCTGATCGAAGGCGAAACCCGAACCGATGCCGCGAAGGCGCGCGTCGATGCGGCGCTGCTCGCCTACCGCACGCCGGGCATCACGCTGGACAACCGCTTGAACAACGGCCTGGTCGACTCGGGCGCCGAGCCGGTGAACGATCTGTCGAGCCGCATCGATCTCAAACCGGCCTCGACCCGCAAAGCGGGCGTTGCCTCGCCATCGTCCAGCTGCCCTGAAGGCCGATCCACATCCCCGACCGACGGAACCGCCCCATGCTCGAACTCGCGCTGAAAATCGTTCCCTGGCTCGCCCTCGCTGCGCTGCTGGGGTTTGTGGTGGCCTGGTTGCTGCGCGGGCTGCAACTGGCCGAATTGAAAGCGCAACTGGAGCACCTCGAAGCCGAGCACAGCGTGCGCGAACACGAATTGGGCAGCTCGCGACGCACCCTTGACGCAGCGCTCGAGCGCGTCGCGAGTCTCGAACGTCAAGTCACGACGATCATGCGCACCGAATCTGCCCGGTCCGAATCAGCCAGCCGGGCGGCGCGCGGCGCGCACGCGGCAAATCCGGGCGAATTGTCTTCACCAATGCAGACAGCGTCGGCAACGCCCCCCATGCATGGACGAGCGCGCGATGCCGCTGCCGACGCAGCAGTTCGCGGCGAGGGCGCGCGCCGCGCGGATGGAGTCGAGCCGGGTGCCAGCGGCGACGACCTGACCTGCATCTACGGTGTCGGGCCGGTGCTCGCCAAGATGCTGCACCGGCTCGGCGTCCACCAATTCAGGCAGGTGGCGCAGTGGAGCGAGGCCGACATCGACTTCTTCGACGCCCAGCTCGAACGCTTCCGCGGCCGCATCCGGCGCGAAAACTGGGTTCGCAGCGCGGCCGAAGAACACCACAAGAAGTATGGCGAATGGCTGGGCAGCGGCACTGCGGCGCCAGTGATGCGGGAGGCGCTGCACGATTGAGCGTTGCCGGCACCGGATCGGAAGTGGGTTCTGGCGTCAAGCCCGCGTGTCGGTGTTGCGGCCCGTCGCCGCGGCACTTTCACACGCGTCGGGCCGCGCCGATGCAAACAGGCGTTGTGATGCCGGTTATTTCGGTGAATCGCGGCGCGCCGCTGCCGATAGTCTTGGCATCACATTGCATCCGAGGCTGAACCCCATGCGCCAACCCCACCCCCAACACCACGTTGCTTCATTGAACCGCCTGCTCGCCTACAACGGCAGCATCGAATGGGAAGAACTGCCATCGCTGGCCGATTCGCTGGCGCTGCGCCTGATCGACGATGCCAAGCGCCGGCAGCCGCAGGCCCAATACACGTCGGTGTGGGACAACACCCTGCCCGCCGATCTGGACCTGCTGGTGCCGGCCCAACCGTTCCGCGAAACCTTGCATGGCCTGGTGCAACGCGAGGTGCTCGAGCCCGACGTGTTCCGCCATTTCTTCGGCGCCACCGCGCACGCCTGAGCCGGTATGCTGTGGGGCAACCCACAGCGGGTGTGCGCCTGCACACCCCCACCGTCGCCTTGAACCCGCCCGCTCCACCCCATCCCGTCCCCGCCCTCGCGCCCCCGCCGGCGCTCAAGCCCTACCGCTACTACTGGGAAGACTTCCCCGTCGGCAGCGTGCGCGAATTCGGCGCCATGCCGGTCACGCGCGAGGCCAGCATCGCCTTCGCGCGCGAATTCGACCCGCAGCCGTTTCACCTCGACGACGAAGCCGCCCGCGGCTCGCTGTTCGGCGCGCTGTGCACGAGCGGCTGGCACACCTGCGCGATGGCGATGCGCATGATGTGCGACGACTACCTGCTCGAGACCGCCAGCCTGGGCTCGCCGGGCATCGACGAGCTGCGCTGGCTCAAACCCGTCTTTCCAGGCGACACGTTGCGCGGGCGGGTCGAGATTCTCGAAGCGCGCCCCATGGCCAGCCGCCCCGGCGTCGGGCTGGTGCGGTCGACCTGGCAACTGTCGAACCAGCACGGCGAGCCGGTGCTGAGCATGAAGGGCTGGGGCATGTACCGTCGCCGTCCTGTCACCGATGCGGCACCCGACGCGCTGCCGCCACAGCCGACCGGCGCCGACGCCGCGCCCTGACCCGGCATGCTGCACCTCGACAGCGCGCAAGGCCGGCGCGTCGGCATCGGGCTGGTCACGCTCACAACGCTGTGTTTCGCCACGCTCGACGCGAGTGCGAAATGGCTGATCCAGACCCTGCCGGTGCTGGAAGTGGTGTGGCTGCGCTTCCTGTTCCACACGCTGCTCACCTCGGCGCTGCTCGCACCGGTCTACGGCCGCGACATGCTGCGGCTGCGCCGGCCGGGGTTGCACCTGCTGCGCGCGCTGATGCTCGCATCGATGACTGCCCTCAACTTCTGGGCTCTGCAGTATCTGCAACTGGCCGAGACCGGCGCGATCCAGTTCTCGGTGCCGCTGTTGATCGCGCTGTTCAGTGCCTGGTGGCTGGGTGAACGCCTGGACTGGAAGCGATGGCTCGCGATCCTGGTCGGGTTCGCCGGCGTGTTGCTGGTGATTCGGCCCGGCACGCAGGGCTTTCATCCGGCGATCCTGCTGTCGGTGCTGAACGCCTTGCTCTATGCGGGCTTCAACATGCTGGCGCGCAGCATGGCAGCCACCGAGTCACCCGCCGCCACGCAACTGATGTCGGCCCTGGGCGCGACCGTCGTGCTGGCGCCGTTTGCGCTGGCGCAGTGGCAAACGCCGCCGACGCTGCAGGCCTGGGCGCTGCTGATCGGCTGCGGGCTGTTCGGCGGGTTCGGCCACTTTTTCGTCGCCCAGGCGCACCGCTACGCTTCGGCCGCCACGCTCGGGCCGTTTCTGTACCAGCAGATTCTCTACATGACGCTGTGGGGCTGGCTGCTGTTCGGGCAGGTGCCCGATGCCCCGGTTCTGATAGGCGCGGCGATCGTCGTCGCCAGCGGCCTGGCGCTGCTGTGGATCGAGATGCGCCGCAGCGCCTGACCCGCTAACGCCGCAATACCCGGCGCGCCGCGCGTCTTCGTGGCACGATGGCGCGTCGTGTTGGACGCGGAGGCGCCATGAACCCGTTGACCCGCCGAAATTGCCTGGCCGGTTCGGCCGCGCTGGTGCTGCCCTGGGCCGGCATCACGCCGACGCTGGGCGCGAGCGAATCGCGCCTGCAAAGCTGGCCGCTGGCGACGCCGCGCCCGACCGGCATTCATGACCTCGCCCCCGCGCCCGACGGCGGCGTGTGGTTCACCGCCCAAAGCAGCGGCCACCTCGGCTGGTTCGACCCGAAGAGCGGCCGCACCGAGCTCATCAACCTCGGGTTTCGCTCGTCGCCGCACGGCGTGATCCAGGGGCCCGACCAGGCGGCCTGGATCACCGACAGCGGCCAGAACGCGATTGTTCGGGTGGCCTGGCCGAGCCGCGAACAACGTGTCTACGCGCTGCCGCCGGAGACGCCGTACGCGAACCTGAACACCTGCGCTTTCGATGGCGACGGCGACCTGTGGTTCACCGGCCAGAGCGGGGTGGTCGGCAAGGTCGCAATCAAGACCGGCGCGGTCAGCCTGCGCGACGCACCGAAGGGCCGCGGGCCGTACGGCATCTGTGCGACGCCGGCGGGCGAGGTCTGGTGGTGTTCATTGGCCGGCTCGTTCATTGCCCGCGTCGACCGCCGCACCGGCGACTCGGTGGTGGTGCCACCCCCCACCGCCGACCAGGGCGCACGGCGGGTCTGGAGCGACAGCCGCGGCCGCATCTGGGTCAGCGAATGGAATTCCGGCCAGGTGTCGGTGCACGACCCGGCGGCAAAGACCTGGAAAGCGTGGAAGCTGCCTGGCACGAACCCACGCTGCTACGCGGTCTACGTCGATGCGCGCGACCAGGTCTGGCTGAGCGAGTGGAGCGGCAACGCGATGTTTCGCTTCGACCCGGCCAGCGAAAGCTTCGAGCGCTTCGGCTTCCCCCGCGAATCGACCAACATCCGGCAGATCCTCGGGCGCACGGGCGAGGTCTGGCTGCCCGAAAGCGGCACCGAACACATCAGCGTGATTCGCACCGCGTAGCCGCCTCGCCCGCAGCCGGCGCAGCACGCCCCTGCGCCACCTTGAGCAGCAGCTCGATCAGCAGCGCGCGCTCGGCGGCCGACAGCGCCGTCAGCGCCGCGTTTTCCATCGTCGCCGCAATGCGTTCGGCGCGTTTGACGAACTCGCGCCCGGCCGGCGTGAGGTGGATGAGCTGGGCGCGCCGGTCGTGGGTCGCGCGCACCCGCTCGACCCAGCCGCGCTCGACCAGGCGGTCGAGCGTGATCGCCATGTTGGGCGCCGACACATCGAGCGCAGCGCCCAGCTCTTTCTGGTTCACGTCCGGGTTGGACGCCACCAGCACCAGGATGGAAAACTCCACCGCCTTGAGCTCGAGCGGCCCGAGGTGGCGCGCGAAGGTCTTTTTCAGCTCGATCGACGCCCGGCTCGCGGCGTATCCGACCAGGTGGGTCAGCCGGGACTGGTCGAGCCGCCGCGGGGTCGATGCCATGCGTCAGGTCGCGCGCGCGCGCGCCGCACCGAGGTAGGTGTCGATCACGCGCGAATCGCGCGCCAGTTGTTCGGCCGGGCCTTCGAGCGCGATTTCGCCCATCTCGAGCACGTAGGCGTGGTCGGCCACTTCGAGCGCGGCGCGCGCGTTCTGCTCGACCAGCAGAATCGTCACGCCGGTGCGGCGCAGGCCGGCGATGGTGTTGAAGATGTCGCGCACCACCAGCGGCGCCAGGCCCAGGCTGGGTTCGTCGAGCATCAGCAGGTCGGGCTTGCCCATCAGCGCGCGGCCCACCGCGAGCATCTGGCGCTCGCCGCCCGACAAGGTGCCGGCCAACTGGGCGCGGCGCTCCTTCAGGCGCGGGAACAGGCTGAACACCTGCTCGAGCATCTGTGCGCCGTCCTTGGCCCCGCGCCGCGCCTGCCGATAACCGCCCAGCAACAGGTTGTCTTCGACCGGCATGGTGCCGAACAACGCGCGGATTTCGGGCACCAGCGCGATGCCGAGCATGACGCGCTCCTCGAGCGTCTGGCGCGCAATCGACGCGCCACGGTAGTGAACCTGGCCACGCGCCGGCAAGATGCCCATCAGGGCATTGAGCAGGGTCGACTTGCCCGCGCCGTTCGGGCCGATCACCGTCACCACGCTGCCGGCGCGCGCCTGCAGTGCCAGGCCGTGCAACACTTCGGCGCGGCCATAGCCGGCGTGCAGGCCTTTCACGTCGAGCAGCAGATCGCCCATTTCAATGCTCCGTGCCGAGATAAGCGGCGCGCACCGCCGGGCTGGCCTGAACTTCCTGCGGCGTGCCCTCGATCAGCTTGGTGCCGAACTCCATCACCACCGCGCGGTCGACCAGGCCCATCACCAGGTCCATGTCGTGCTCGACCAGCAGGATCGCCATGCCCTCGGCGCGCAACTGGCGCAGCACGCCGGCGAGCGCCTGCTTTTCCTTCAGGCGCAGCCCGGCGGCGGGTTCGTCGAGCAGGAGCAATGTCGGGTCGGCGCACAGCGCGCGCGCAATCTCCATCAGGCGTTGCGGGCCCAGCGCCAGGTTGCCGGCAAGTTGGTGCATGTGGCCGGCCATGCCGATGCGTTCGAGCTGGCGCTGCGCCTCGCGCATCAGCGCGCGCTCTTCGGCGCGGTCCAGGCGCAGCATCGCCGCGGCCACGCCGCTGCGGCCGCGCAGGTGGGCGCCGAGCGCAACGTTCTCCAGCACCGTCATGCCGGCGATCATCTTCACATGCTGAAAGGTGCGCGCCACGCCACGGCTGGCGATGGCACGCGAAGGCAGGTGCTGGATCGCCTCGCCGTTCAACCGCACTTCACCGCGGGTGGCCTGCAGCACGCCGGTGATCAGGTTGAAGGTGGTCGACTTGCCGGCGCCGTTCGGCCCGATGAGGCCGAGGATTTCGCCGGCGCGCACCTGGAAGCTCACGTCGTTCACCGCGACCAGGCCGCCGAACTCCTTGCGCGCTGCCTGCACGTCGAGCACGGTCTGGCCGGCGGGTGGTTTGGGCCGCTCGGCCAGCGCCGGTGCGTCGGCCCAGTCGACCTTGCGCTGCACGCTGGGCAGGCGCGCTTCGACGAAGGCCCACAGGCCATCACGCGCGTACTGCAACACCACCACCAGCAGCACACCGAAGACGATGATTTCGTAGTTGCCGCTGGTGCCCATGAGGCGCGGCAACCAGGCCTGCAACTGCTCCTCCATGATCGTGACGACCCCCGCGCCCACCAGCGCGCCCCAGACATGGCCGACGCCGCCGATCACCGCCATGAACAGGTATTCGATACCCTGGTTCAGGCCGAACGGCGAGGGGTTGACGGTGCGCTGGAAATGCGCGAACAACCAGCCCGACACGCTCGCCAGCAACGCCGCGAGCACGAAGGCGGTGACCTTGATGTGAAAGCTGTTCACTCCGAAGGCCTCGGCCATCGTGGTGCCGCCCTTCACGGCGCGCAGCGCCCGGCCGGTGCGCGAATCGAGCAGGTGCGTGATCGCCAGCGCAGCGGCGAGCACGATCAGCCACAGCAAGCCGTAGAAACTGCGCCCACCGGCGAGTGACCAGCCGAACAGGTTCAGGGCCGGCACGCCGAGCAACCCGTCGTACTTGCCCAGGCCGTCGATGTTGCCGAGCAGGTAGTACAGGCTCAGCCCCCACGCGATCGTGGCCAGCGGCAAATAGTGGCCGGACATGCGCAGCGTCACCCAGCCCAGCAGCAGTGCGGCCGCGAAGGTGATGGCCAGGCCCACCCACACCGTGAGCCAGGGCGAAAGCCCGTGGCTGAGCGCGAGGTAGGCCGCGGTGTAGGCGCCAATGCCCACGAACGCGGCCTGGCCGAACGACGTCAGCCCCGCCACGCCGGTGAGCAGCACCAGGCCAAGTGCCACCAGCGTGTACAGGCCGATCGTGTTCGCCTGGGTGATCCAGAACTCGGGCACCGGCAGCAGCGGGAACAACGCCACCAAGACCAGGAACACCCACAGGCACCGAGAGCGGGTCATATCACTCGTCCTCGTCGTGGTGGCCGTGCTGGAACGAGCGCCACAGCAGCACCGGAATGATCAGCGTGAAGACAATCACTTCCTTGAAGGCACTCGCCCAGAACGAGCCGAAACTTTCGATCAGCCCGACGAACAGCGCGCCCAGCGCAGCCGCTGGGTAACTTGCGAGGCCGCCGAAGATCGCGGCGACGAAGCCCTTCAGACCGATCAGGAAACCCGAGTCGTAGAACAGCGTCGTCGCCGGCCCGATCAGCAGACCCGACAGCGCGCCGATGAAGGCGGCCAGACCGAAACTCAGCTTGCCTGCACCCGAGGTGGAGATGCCCATCAGCCGGGCGCCGAGCCGGTTCACCGCGGTGGCCCGCAAAGCCTTGCCGCGCAGGGTGCGTTCGAAGAACAGGAAGAGCGCCAGCATCAGCGCGACCGACACCATGAAGATGATCAGCGTCTGGCCCGTCAGCGTGACCGGGCCGAGCGCGAAACGCGCGTCCCAGAAACTCGGGTTCCGGTAGCCCTCGGCGCCGAAGAACAGCAGGCCCAGGCCGGTGAGTGCGAAATGCGTGCCGACCGAGACGATCAACAGCACCAGCACCGTCGCGTCGGCCAGCTTCTGGTACGCCAGACGGTACACCAGCGGCCCGAGCGGCGTGACGAGGGCCAGCGTCAACAGGCACTGCAGCACCATCGGCCATTGGCGCGGCGCGGCCCAGACCGTGACCGCGCTGACCAGCACCGGAAACGCCAGCGACCTGACGGCCCCGAGCGCCACCTGGCCGGCAGGGTGAGCGTTGCGCCAGGCCGCCACCGCGTCGAGCACGGCGGCCAGCGTGGCCAACCCGAGCAGCAGCCACACCGTGCCGGGCACCTGGCCGAGTTGCAGGATCGCCAGCGTGAGCGCCCCGTAGGCGACGAACTCGCCCTGCGGAATGAAGATCACGCGCGTCACCGCGAACACCAGCACGGTGGCCAGCGCGAGCAGCGCATAGACGGCGCCGTTCGTGATGCCGTCCAGCGTCAGGATGCTGGCGATCGAGAAGTCCATGACGGGTTGTCCGGCGCGCCGCCGTCCTGCCAGAGACGGGGACCCGGGATCACTCGCGACGCTGGCGCGCAGAACCCGGGAACTGGGGCAATACCGGCAAGGTTCCTATTCGACCTTCCAGTCGCCGTTCACCACTTTCAGCACCAGCCCGGTTTCGGTCGTGAAACCCCAGTGGTTGTCCTTCGTGTAGTTCAGCACGCCGTGCGATACCACGGTGCGGCCCATCGTCTCGGTGGCGTCGCGGATTGCGGCGCGGAATTCCTTGGCGCCGGGCTTGGCTTTTTTCAGCGCCATCGGAATCACCTTTTCCAGCACCACCACGGCGTCGTACGCATGGCCGGCGAACTGGTTGCGGTTGCCCACGCCGTAGGCCTTTTCGTACTTCGCGACGAAATCGGCAGCGAGCGCCTTGGACGGGTGGTTCGCCGGCAACTGCTCGGGGATCACCGCCGGGCCCGAGGTGACGAACGCACCCTCGACGTCCTTGCCACCGATGCGCATCAGGTCGCGCGTGGCGGCCGCGTGGGTCTGGTAGATCTTGCCCTTGTAGCCGCGTTCGATCACCGCCTTGTGCGGCATCGCCGCGCCGCTGCCCGAGGCGACGATCAGCATCGCGTCGGGGTTGGCGCTGCTCAGCTTGAGCGCCTGTGCCGTCACGCTGGTGTCGGCGCGCGCGAAGCGTTCCACGGCGACGATCTGCGGGCCGCCCAGCAGCGTCGACTGCGCCTTGAAGTCGTTCAGCCAGCTCTCGCCGTAGGCGTCGGTGTAGCCAAGGAAGCCGACGCTCTTGACGCCCTGCTTCTTCATGTGTTCGATCATGGCGTGCGCCATCACGGCGTTGCCCTGCGGCAGGCGGAACGCCCAGGCGTCCTTGCCGGCAGGCAACACGGCGGGCGAGAACATGAAATGCGGCGTGCCCGATTCGGCCACCACGTCGGACATCGCGATCGCCACCGGCGTCGCGGTAGAGCCCATGATGATGTCGGCCTGGTCTTCGGTGATGAACTTCTTCGCGTTGTTCACCCCCTTGGTCGGGTCGGTCGCATCGTCGAGCACGATCACCTTGAGCTTTTCACCCGCAATGCTGGTCGGCCACAGCTTGATGTAGTTGCCCATCGGGATGCCCAGGCCGGACGCCGGGCCGGTCAGCGGCAGGCTGATGCCGATCGTGATGTCGGCCTGAGCGGCACTCGCAAAAGCCGCAACAACGGCCGCCACGAGGGCAGCCCGCAGGGGTTTGAAGGTTCGCATGGTGGGGGTTCTCCGTCGGGGTTGAGGGTTGGGGGGCGGTCGCGGCGGTGGTTCAGGTGCACAGCGCCTTGATGTCTTCGGGAACCGGCATGGCGCGCAGCCGGTCGGGGTCGTGCGCGTCGCGCTTCACGAACGCGCGCACTTCGCGACCTTCACAGATCAGGTCGGCACCTTCGGGGCGCTCGCGCGTCACGCGGTGCATCTGCACGAACACCTTGTCGCGCCATTCGTCGACCCAGGTGCTGATCGTGATCGTCTCGCCGTAGGTGGCGGCCTTGATGAACTTGGTGTGAATCTCGAGCAGCGGCGTGCCGACGATGCCGCGCGTCTTCACCAGCTCACGCCACGGCGGCACGCCGCATTCCATGAAGAAGGCCAGCGACGAGGCGTCCATCCAGCGCAGGAAATTCGGAAAGAAGACGATGCCCGCCGGGTCGCAGTCGCCGAACTGGATGTCGACGGTGTGGATCGTGGTGCGCGGCATGATCTTGGTGTGCGTAGCGCCGGAGTTTCAGCGGCGCGGCAGGATCACGCCGTCGTCACCGCCGGCGTACAGGTGCTCGACCAGCGCCTCGCGGTGCGTCAGCACCGCGCGCTGGTTGATCGAACCCTTGTCGGTGACTTCGCCGCGGTCGATGCTGGGCGGGTCGACGAGCAGACAAGCCCGCGCCACGCGCGTCGCGCTGCCAGTGCCGCCGGCCCACAAGCCATCCACCAGGCGCTGAAAGAACTCGCGCACCGGCGCTGCGCCGAGCACGGCCAGCGTCGGCGCTGCGGCGTTCAGGCCGGCCAGCGCACGACAACTGTCCAGGCGCGGAAAGATCAGCAGGCCGATTTCATCGCGGTTGATGCCGGCCACGACCACGTCCTGCACGCAAGGGTCGCCGGCGGCGACGACCCTCGCCCGCAACGGGCCGACCGAGACGAAGGTGCCGGTGGAGAGCTTGAAGTCTTCGGCCGTGCGGCCGTCGAACATGAAGCCGCGGCCCGGGTTGTCGGCGGCGATGGGTTTGACCGCGTCACCGCTGCAGTAGAAGCCTTCGGCGTCGAACGCCTCGGCGGTCTGCTCGGGTGCGCGCCAGTAGCCAGGTGTGACGTTCGGGCCGCGGTAGCGCACTTCGGTCTTGTCGCCGGACTGGACCAGCTTCAGCTCGATGCCCGGCGCGGGCAGGCCGATGTGGCCCGACTTCACGTCTTCGGCGTTCGCGCAGATCGCGAACGGTGCGGTTTCCGTCATGCCCAGGCCGGTGAGCATGCGGATTCGCTCGCCGACGGTGGCTTCAGCGAGCCGGTCGAGCTTGTCCCACACCGGCTGCGACAGGCCGGCGCCAGCGAAGAAGAACATGTTCACGCGCGACAGCAGCGTTTCGCGCAAAGCCGCATCGTTGTCCATCGCGTTGGCGATTTCCTCGAAGCCCTTGGGCACGTTGAAATACACCGTCGGCGCGATTTCGCGCAGGTTGCGCAGCGTCTCGCCGATCAGCGCCGGCGTGGGTTTGCCGTCGTCGATGTAGAGCGTGCCGCCGTTGTAGAGCGTCAGGCCGACGTTGTGGTTGCCGCCGAAGGTGTGGTTCCACGGCAGCCAGTCGACCAGCACCGGGCGGTTGCGGCCGAGCTCGGGGAAACACTGGAGGATCTGCTGCTGGTTCGAACACAGCATGCGCTGCGTGTTGATCACGCCCTTGGGCAGTTTGGTCGAGCCCGAGGTGAACAGGAACTTGGCGATCGTGTCGGGCCCGACCCGCGCATGGGCAGCTTCCACCTGTGCGGTGGGCGCCACGGCGAGCAGTTGTTCGAACGACAGCGTGCGGCGCCCTTCGACCTGGCCCTGCGTCAGCGCCACCGGCGTATCGGCGGGTACGACCGCAGCAATCGCCCGGCCGAAGCCGGTGCCGCTGGACGCGAACACCAGCCCCGGCGTGAGCACGCCCAGGATGTGGCGCAGCTTGCCGTAGTCCTGCGACAGGGTCGAGTAGGCCGCCGAGATCGGCGCGTAAGGCACGCCGGCAAGCATCGCGCCGAGCGACAACAGCAGGTGTTCGAGGTCGTTGTCGGAAAGAATCGCCAGCGGTCGGTCGACCGACAGGCCCAGATCGAGCAGCGATTGCGCAACGCAGCGAGCACTCGCCAAGGCCTGCGCGTAGCTGATGCGCCGCCAGTCGCCACCATGGAAACGTTTCGCCGCCAGCGTGTGGCCCGGCGCGACCTCGGCCCAGTGCAGCAGCCGGTCGGTCAGGCGCAGCGGGTAGGGCTGCAGCGGCTCGGCGGAGGTGACCAGCGTCGTGCCATCGTCACGTGCCTGAAACCGCGCCGCCAACGAGCCGCCCAGCGGCAGCGCACGATAGCGCGGCGTGCTCATGGGCGTGGCCCCGAAGCCGCAGGCACCGCGGCCGGTTCAGCGGCCCGCCGCGCCTCCGGCCCGGCCTGCAGACGCTGCAATCCGTTCACGACGGCTTGCCCACCTTGCCGGCGCGCTTTTTGAGAAAGGCGCGCACACGCTCTTTGGCAGCGTCGTCACCCTGGGCGATGGCGGCCATCAGCGACTCGACGAACAGGCCATCGCTTTGTGCCATGTCGGCGATGCGCGGCAGCGCCTGCAGCACGGCGAAGTTCGACAGCGGCGCGTTGCCCCCAATTTTGCTGGCGAGTTCGCACGCCTTCGCGAAACCCGTACCCTCGGCGACGACGTACTGCGACAGGCCGCGCGCCGCGCCTTCCTGCGCGCTGAGCACGCGGCCGGTAAGCATCATGTCGGTCATGGTGGCCACACCCGCCAGGCGCGGCACTCGCGCCGAGCCGCCGCCGCCGACGAAGATGCCGCGCTGGCCCTCGGGCAGGCCGTAATAGGCGCTTGCCTCGGCGACACGGATGTGGCAGCTGCTCGCAATCTCCAACCCCCCGCCCACCACCGCACCATGCAGCACCGCGACCACCGGCACACGGCCGAACTGGATCGCGTCCATCGCCGCGTGCCAGGTGCGCGAATGCAGCACGCCTTCCGCAACGCTGCGTTCCGACAGTTCCGACAAGTCCAGACCGGCACAAAAGTGATCACCTTCGCCGGTGAGCACCGCCGAATTCACCGCGGCGGGCAGGTTCACGAAAGCCGTGTGCAGCTGCGCGACCAGCGCGTCATTCACGGCATTGCGCTTGGCCGGGCGGTTCAACCGCAGATGCGCCACCGCACCGGCGATTTCGATGCGCAGCAAGTCCAGCCCGGCGAGCAGCCCGGTGGCAGGGGTGAAAGGGAGCGACATGAGGCCTGACCTTCAAAATTGATTACTAGTATTAAGCAATTTGCGACGAACGAGTTCTCGGGTTTTCCCGCATTGCGTAGGGTGTATGCGCTATGGATATCTGCTGGGTGCCTGGCGTCTCGATCGCCTCCCTGTCTGGTCCCACATTCATTCCGAGATAAAACTAAAAACGCCCTGACGTCATCTTTCGAGCCGGGCCTCGAAGCGCATTCCGTCGCCTCTGGTCGCACAGGAAACTGCAACGCGAACCGCGCGGCGTCGCAGTGGTGCCGCGCTGATGGCGCGGAGCACCCCGGCAAAGACTTGGCGGTGGCGTAGGGTCAGCGCGATGCCCCGACCCGCGCCGAGGCTGTGGCGCGTGCCGCGGCGTTGGGCTTGCTGGAGTTCGGCGTGTCGGCCTGACAGGCCACCAGCCAATCGCGCAGACGCTGCACCGCCACCGGTTTGTGCAGCCACGGCAGGCCGCTGGCCTCGATGCGGCGCAACGCCTCGGGCGCGCTCTCGCCGGTGATCAGCAGGCAGGGCAGCGACGCGCCGTGCAGCGCGCGCAGGCGCGCGGCTTCGTCGATGCCATCACGGCCACCGCGCAGGCGCAGGTCGAGCAGGGCCACGTCGGGGCGCCATGCAGGCTCGATATGCAGGTCTTCGCTGCGCGCGGCGGCCACGGCGCTGCAACCCCACTGCTGCAGCAGATCGACCAGCGCCTCACGCACGCCGCGGTCGTCTTCGATGACGATGGCGCACAGCGGCGGCAACCTGCCGTTGCTGGTGGCCTCGACCGCCAGCGCGCGCGGCACCGGCGCGCTGCGTTCGAGCGAGACAGCGAACGTGGCGCCGCGCCCCGGCGCCGAGCGCAGTGCCACGCCGTGGCCGAGCAGGCGCGCCAGGCGCTGCACGATGGCCAGACCGAGGCCCAGGCCTTCGCCGCCCGGGCGTTCACCGGGGTCGATCTGGAAGAACTCGTCGAACACGCGCGCGTGCAGCGCCGCGGGAATGCCCGGGCCGCTGTCGCGCACATCGATGCGCCACGCGCTGCCGCGTGCGCGCAGCGTCACCAGCACGCCGCCGGTGCGGGTGTGGCGCACCGCATTGACGATCAGGTTGCGCAGCACGCGTTCGAGCAGCAGCGGGTCGGTGCGCGCGCTGGCGTCGTGCGCGCCCGCGGCCAGGCGCAGCGACAGCCACAGGCCCTGGCGTTCGGCCTCGGCACGGTGGGTCTGCACGAGTTTGTCGAGCAGCAGGGCCAGCGCCACCGATTGCCATTGCGGCGCAACCACGCCGGCATCAATGCGCGAGAGGTCGAGCAGCGCATTGAACAGGCCCGAGAGCGCACCGACGCAGGTGTCGATGCGGTCCAGGCGTTGCTGGCGCCGCTGCGCGTCGGGCTCGCCGCGCAGCGCGGCGACGTGCAGCGCGAGCGCGTGCACAGGCTGGCGCAGGTCGTGGCTGGCGGCGGCAAGGAAGTCACTCTTGGCGCGGCTGGCAGCGTGCAGCGCGTTGTTGAGTTCGGCCAGGCGCTGCTGCCCGGCCTCGGCCGAATCGCGCTGCTGGCGTGCCAGCGCGAGCTGGAACTCCACTTCCATCGCGATGCGACGCGCGCGCGACGCGCGGCCGAACATCGCCTCGTGCAGCGCCGACGCGGCGCGGCTGTGCGCCATGGCGGCCCTCAGGTCGCCCTGCGTTTCGCAGGCGGCGGCGGCGCATTCGCGCAGACGCAGCAGCGCCAGGGGCAGGTCGTTCGCATCGGGCAGGGACTCGGCGGCAAGGCGCTGCTCGGCCAGCGCGCGAGCCGCCTCGGTGCGGCCGCTGGCCATCCACAGGCGGGCCTGCACCGTGGCCCATTCGAACGGCGGCGCCGTGTCGCCGGCGTACGCCGTGGCAGCCTCGTCGAGCAGGGCCTGCGCGCGCGCATGCTCGCCGCGCGCGCGCGCCACCTCGGCGAACACCGTGGCGTACTTGGCGCGCTTGTCGTCACGCATCAGGTGTTGCGATGCGAGCAAGCGCTCAACCACCGGCTGGGCCTCGTCGTCGCGCCCGAGCGCGTTGAGCACCAGGATGCGGTTGATGCCGGCCGTGACCCAGGCGCCCTGCGCGCCGGCGCGCTCTGCGCTGTCGAACGCTGCGGTGCAGAACGCGAGCGCGTCGTCGAGGCTGTACACGTCGTAATGCGCGCCTCCGAGGTTGCTGGCGGCGTTGGCGATCAGCGCTTCGTCGGCGCTCGCGTGCGCCAGCGACAGCGCGAGGTGGAAGTGGCGCAGCGCATCGTCGAGCCGATGCAGCGCCGAGCAGCAGATCGCTGCCGCCGTAGCGGTGGCGCACTGCGCCTGCGGCAGGCGTGCGCCGTCCGGCAGCGCAAGGTTGGTTTCGAGCTGCTCGAGCGCTGCCGCAAAGTCGTGATCGCGGCGCAGGCGGGCCGCCGTGCTGTCGCGCACCAGTGCGGGCACGGCGGCGCCGTCGTCGCCGCTGCAGCGCGAGGCAGCCAGGCACAGCAGCGCATGCGCGGCCTCGGCGCGTTCGCGCGTGCCCCAACGCCACTCGGCCCAGGCAACGTGGAAATGGCCGCGTGCGGCGGAGGCAGCGTCGCCGGCGCCCGCGGCCAGTTGCGCGCCAAGCGCCGCGGCGTGCTGCGGCTGGCGGTACTGCTCGGCCCAGGCCTGCCGGTCCAGTGCATCAGCGGCGGCGGGCGTGGGCGTCATGGTGGCGGTGCGGCGGCGGGGTCGATCTTAATCGGCCCGCGCCGCGAAGCCTTCAGCGGAAATTCCAGGCCCGCACGAAGGTTTGATCGTCGATCGCCGCCGGGTAGATCGCACTGGCGCTGCCGTCCGGGCGCACTGCCAGGTGCAGCGGGCCGTTCAGGTGGTAGCTGCCCAGCGTGCCGGCGTAGGCCAGCGGCCGCCACTCGTTGCGGCCCGCATGCCAGCGCATGGCGCCGGCCATCACGCCCAGCGAGTTGCCCTGGTCCTGGCCGAAGAGCACGATCACATTGCCGGCAGCGTCACGCCCGGCGCGCAATTGCGTGAAGGCGTTGTCGAGCGAGCTGATCAGGATGCTTTGCAACGAGCCGCAGCCTTCAGCGTTG
Source organism: Rhizobacter sp. (assembly GCA_031396425.1). GTDB lineage: Bacteria > Pseudomonadota > Gammaproteobacteria > Burkholderiales > Burkholderiaceae_C > JAEMQF01. The sequence goes on from JANNKS010000051.1 coordinate 46,592, forward strand.
CACGGCCACTGCGACAGACTGCGGCCGAAGTTGTGCACCGAGACGATTGAAAAATCGTTGCCCGCGCCGAACACCGCGACCGACTCGACGACGGTGTTCGGGTTGTAGTTGGCGACGTACTGCGCGTCACCGATCCAGCCCGACTCGTTGCCGGCAAACTGGTACTGGCTCACGTAGACCTGCGTCAGACTGCTGCGCATCAGCACGACGGCGCGGCCCTGGGCGTTCATCGCCATGCTCGACAGGGCCATCGGAAACGAGCCCGAAAACTGCTGGGCGTTGGCCGCCGTCCACGATGTCGCCGCAGCGGTGCGTGTATTGCCGTAGGTGCGGTCAACATCGGCACTGGTGCTGAAGGCAATCAGCACATTGCCTGCGCCATCGGAGGCGATCTGCGGCGCCAGGGCGTTGGCGCTTTCGGCCTCGATCGATTCCGTACCGAGTACCTGGCCGTTCGGCGTTGTGCTGTTGAACGCAAGGCGGCTGGCGACGATGTCGTACGCCGTGCTTTCGCTCGAGGCGAGTTGGCGCCAGACGATCTCGAACACGCCGTTGCCAACGTAGGCGGCCGCCGGCGATGCGCCGTCGGCGCCGCTGAAGAAGCCGCCGCCGGACCACGAGCCACCGCCGGGCTGCAACAGGGCGAAAGCGATCGTGCCGCCGATGTCGTCCCGCAAGCCTCGGCGCCAGACCGCCAGCACATGGCCGTTGTCGCTGGCCACCACCTTGACGTCGTGCTCGCTGACGTTCGCCGGCAGGTCCGATGCGCCCAGCCACGAGGTGTACTGCGGAACCGTCTGGCCGCTCGGTGTGTAGGAGATGCGCAGACCGATGGCTCCGTTGGGGCGCGCTTCGCCGAACACCATGTAGGTGGCACCGGTGCTGTCGACCGCCACCGCCAAGGTGCCGGTGTCAGTGACCGGGTCGCCGGCTTCCTGGGCATTGCGCGGCACGCTCGGCGCCGACCAGCTGCGCTCGGTGACCAACAGCGTGGCGTTGGCGCAGATGGTGGTGCCGGCACTGTTGCTCACCTCCACGCTGAAGAGCTTGCCATCATCGACCAGGCTGGCGGCGGGCGTGGTGTAGCTGGCCCCGGTAGCGCCGTCGATGACGGTGGGCGTGGTGCCGCTGCGCCATTGGTAGCTCAGCGCACCGGCGTTGCTTTCGGCGGCCACGGACAACGCCGCGCTGCTGCCTTCGGCGACCGTCACGGCGGCCGCGGGCTGGGCGGTGATCGTCGGCGCCACGGCAGCCGGCAGTGGCGCAGCGGGTGGGCCGTCATCGGCGCCGCCACAGGCGGCCACCAGCGCGGTGGCCAGCGCGAAGGTGGTCAGGTGCACCAGGCGCATCAGGCCCAGGGGTCGAGGGGTCAGAGTCGATCGGGTCATGTGGTCAGTCTCCAGGGGTGGGGGGAATCCGCCTGGACAGTCTGTGCAGCCGGCGAGTCAGCCGCACCGGACAGATGGCCGGAGCGACGCCGCATCCGACCCTGAGTTGTGACTTGCTTGACAGCGATCTGCCGGTGCTGACGCGCGGGTCAGTGCGCACCCCCGGCCATCTGGCCGGCCCTGTGCGGCAACAGGGCCGCTACGATCACACGATGTGTTCGATGCCCTTGCAGCGCCGGGTCCTGGTGGTTGACGACCATCCGCTGGTGCGCGATGGCCTGGTCGGGGCCTTGACGGCCGTGGGGCTTGGCTGGGCCTGCGAGGGCGCCCCCGATATCGCGCAGGCCCGGCGCAGCTTGTCCGGCGGTGGGCGCGTCGACCTGGTCCTGGCCGACCAACGCCTGCCCGACGGCGACGGTCTGGATTTGCTGATCGAAGTCCTGCAGTCAGCGCCGCGTACCGCCTGCGTATTGCTCTCCGGCGCGGACGACGTGCGCCTGGCGGCGCAGGCCCGACAGGCGGGCTTGACCGGCTATCTGTCCAAGCGCCTGGAGCCGGCGCAGATCGTTTCGGCCTTGCAGCAGGTGCTGGCCGGTGGAACCTGTTTTCCCGAGCGCGCCAAGGGCGCGGCGCTGAGTTTCACCGAGCGACAGATCGAGGTCTTGCAGCATGTCTGCGGCGGCCGCACCAGCAAGGAGATTGCGCGTGAGCTGGGGGTCAGCGTGCGCACGGTCAAAGACCACCTGACTGCGATCTTCCTGCGCCTGGGCGTCAGCAGCCGCGCCGAGGCGGTGGCGCGCGCTGCTGCCTTGGGGCTGGTGCGCCTCGAGGCCTGGGCCGTGCCGCCGACCGTCAGCCCGCCGATGCGCAAGGTCGGCTGACCGACGCCGACCGGGCCGCTGGCCCGGCCGGGCCCGCCGCTGCATGAACTCCAGCGACATCACCGCCTGCGTGGTGCTTTCGCGCTACGGGGTCTTCAGCTTCAGCACCGCCTGGCCTGCGGCGTTGCATGGCACCCACTCGTCCGCCAGCGCCGGGCGGGGGAGGTGGCGTAAAGGTGGGTCCAGCGCCTTTCAGCGGCTGAGTCCGCTCGACGTCGCCGGCGTCCGCGGATCAGGCGTGTGCCTCGGGCGCGCCCTGCCACAACATGTCGTAGCCAAGCTCGTTCGTCGCGCTGCACATCTTCGCCAACGCGCCGAACTTCTGCTTGAATGCAGCGTCGGCATGCGAGCGTTCGTGCTCGGCGAACGAACGCCAGTAGGTCACGATCACCAGGTCATGGTCGGCGGCATGGGTGGCGCCGAGCGTGCCTTCGTCGGAGACGAATCCCGAGAAGCGGAACACCTGGCCGGCGATGAAGCCGCCTTTGTCGCCGCCGTAGGTTTCCTTGACGACGTTGCACATCTCGGCCAGCGCCTCCTCGACGTCGTCGTAGGAAACACCGTCTTTGAGCTTGACGGTGTTGAACAGCAGCTTGGCGCCAAAGGGCAGGGTGATCGGGCCGAACATGATGAATGTTGCAGGATAAGGGCCATTTATTGTCCTGGATGACCGGCCTGACTCCGCCAGGCCGTCGCCAAGACCCCGCCGCGTGCAGGGCGGTCGGCAGGTACTGACCTGCGCGGGCCTGCGCTGGGTCAAGGCGAGGTGGCGGCAGTGGTGCATGCTTCGACCCTTGCCACCGCAAATTCTCCGAAGGAGCATGTCCCATGGTTCACCCACTGCCGCTGGCGCTGCTCGCTGCGCTGTGCCTGACGGCGATGCCCGCCGCCGCGCAGCCCGTCGTGACGTATTCCAAGGTCGGCGCGAAGTTCGACGACGTTCGCGACGACCTGAAGGCGGCGATCGAATCCCGGGGCCTGGTGGTCGACTACGAGTCGCACATTGCCCGCATGCTCGATCGCACCGGCAAGGACGTCGGCTCGAGCAAACCGGTTTACGCCGACGCGCGGGCACTCCAGTTCTGCAGCGCCAAGCTGTCTCGCAAGACCATGGAGGCCAATCCCGCCAACGTCGTCATGTGCCCGTACGCGATCAGCGTCTACGCCACCGCGACCCGACCCGACCAGGTGTTCGTCGCCTATCGCCGGCCGATGCGTCCGGGCGGTGGGCAAGCGTCGCAGGCGGCGCTGAAGGAAGTCGACGCGCTGCTCGACGGCATCGCGCGCGAAGCGGTGGGGCGCAAGTGACCTGAATCGGCGTGACTCGCGCGCGGGCTGCAGGCCCGAGTGCGTGAGGCGCTTCTCAGAGCCACATCACCCTCGCATTGGTCGGCCGCGAGTGCAGCGCTTCGACCTCGCCGCGCGCCGCTTCAGCACCGCAGGCTGGTTGATGGGGAACAGCAGCACGCCGACCTGGTCGCCGAATTCGAGGCACAGCACGGCATCCGTCGCGCGCAACCCGGGCGTTTCTTGAGGCCGGCTGGCTGATCACCGGGGACATCGGCCGTGTGGACGCACTGGGCCGGGTGTTCGTGACGTCGAAAGCGCCCTGCTGAAGCACCTCGACGTGCAGTTGGCTGCGGCGGTCGGCGGGCCCGACGAGTACGCAGGCGAAGTGCCGGTGGCCTTCGGGTCGCTGTAGCCTGCAATCGGTGCCCTTGCCGCCACCGGTGAGTGTGTAGCATCGTCGCGCCATGGCCGACCACCGATGCCTGAATTGCGAGTCCACGTTTCCCGCGCCGGCGCGCTTCTGCCCGCAATGCAGCCAGCGCACGGACACCGCCCGCCTGTCGTTTGCCGACATGACGCGCGACCTGATGCACGCGTTCGTGAACGTCGAGCGCGGGCCGCTGGTGTTCGCGTGGGCCCTGTTGACGCGGCCCGGCGGCATCGCGCGCGAGTACGTCGAAGGCAGGCGGCGGCGGCACTACGGGCCCTTCGCGACCCTGGTCGTGCTGGTGGGGCTGACGGCGCTGGCACTAAATCTGTCGGGCTTCCAGGCCCTGACGCAGGAAGTTTCGAGCGCCCCGGCCGCCCTGCTGCATCGACATTTCAACCTGGTGCTGCTGGTGCAGTTGCCGCTGCTGGGCGCCGCATGCGCACTGCTGTTCCGCGCAGCGCATCTGACGCTGCCAGAACACATGGTGCTGGTGGCCTACACGCTGGGCATGCGCGCCGTCGCGCTGACGATCATCATGCCCATCGCACTGCTGAACTCGAACTCGGCGCCGACGTTCTGGCAGACAGCTGCGTTCTGGGCCGCGTGGTACGTCTACTTCGGCTGGGCCGCGTCGCAGTTCTACGCCGGTGCCCGCTGGCGTTCATGGCTGCGGGGCATGGTCGTCGCCGCCATTGGGCACGCGCTGATCATCGCCATCCTCGTCGCCGGGAGCGCGGTCTACGAAACGATGCGCAAGGCGTAGCGCGACCGGCACAAGCATACCGACCACTTCGTCAGTGGTCGAACCACAGCAGGAACATGGCCCTCCATCCGGCCAGCTCGCACGCAACCAGCGGTCGCTCAGGGAATCGTCGTACGAGCGGGCGTCGAAGGCTGATCGACCGGCCGCTGGTCGACGGAGTGAAGTGGCGCTGTCGACCCAGTGCGGACAGTCACGGCGTCAAACTGGGCAGCAGGAAGCAGTCCGTCACGTTGGGCCCTGTCGATGCAGCGCCGCATGCAGGCAAGCAGCGCTCATCAAGTGGAACAGCGTCAATCGGGCACTCAACTCATGGTGTAGCTGGCACTGAATTCTGGAAGCGTCTGAATTCCGCCGATCGGTCCAGGCTGCGTCGGGCTGCCAGGCGCAGCAAGCTGCGGGCTTCTTCGGAGATTCGAAATGCGGTCGGGATCTCGAGCACCTGCGTGCGCAGTGTCGAGTCATCCAGATCAGTCAGCTTGATCTCGATCGAGAAGATGTCGGCCTGCGATTCCGCGGCCCATTGGGGATCCGACCGCAGTTCCTTGCGCCACTGCTCGACCGCGTCGCCCAGTACAAGTGATGTCTCCTTGGAAAAGCGCCCCAGGCCGCCAAAGATCATCGCGCCCAGCGCGTCCACCGTGCTCGGCACGGCGCCGCTGTGGTCGATGGGCAAACCATCATTGCTCTCCGAGTTCACCGAGATCAAGACGATGCGCCGGGGTACCGGGGTCGATGGCGACTGCCCCAGTCCGAGCATGGACATCACGGCGCCGACGCCCCCGGCCTTGGCCACATAGTCGGTGAGCCGGCGCGTTCCCAAGTTGTCCGACAGACCGCCGTCGACCAGGTGGATGAACTGGCGCCGCCCGCCGGCCATCGATTCGAACTCGCCTTTGACAAGTCGCACCCGCGCCGAGTCTGCCGCTGCCGCGCTGCCGCCGGGCCCCGTTCGCGGCCGCTGGGCGCAGCCCTCGCTGTGGTTCTGCAAGGTGAGCGGACTGAAGAGAACTGGCACGGCGCTCGACGAGGCGACCGCGACTGCCAGAGGCACGTGGTCAATCGATGAACACAGCAGCGCCAAACGATCGGACGTGAAGTTGAACTCGGCACCGGTAGACAGGTCGGTAGCGCCGATGATCAGGTAGGGCCGGCCCTTGAGTTGCGCCAGCTGCCCGAACGTGGTGGCCTTGAACAGCGTAGCGTCCAGTTGTTCGGCCAGCACGTGCCCCCGCCCGTACCAGGGCGAGCTCAAGCGGTACAGGTTGTGTGGCGACAGCACGGCACTCACCAGACGACCCTGGAAGTCGACTTCCAGAAAGTCGGCCGGAAATCGTCTCAGGTGTTCGCGTGCGCCGTGCAGCGCCAGGTGTGCTGCCGCCACGCTGCCGCCGGACACACCGGTCACCATGTCGATCTCCCTGGCCAGCGTCGTCTCCTGTCCTCGCCACACGAAAGGTGCGGCGTCGAGTTCGCTCAGCACCGCGTGTGCGAAGGCGGCCGCTCTGGAGCCGCCGCCGGAGAAGTTGGCCACCACCAGCACATCCGGCAGGCGGCTGCTGTCGAACAACTGCGCCAGCCCGTCGTACTGCACCGTCTCCTGCGCCGCCAAGGCGGCATTGGACCAAGGTCTTGTGCTGGCGCAGCCTGCCGTGCCGAGCGCGATGAACAGGGTGGCGACAAACCAAGCGCAGCGCCGCAACAGCATCCTGTCATTCATCGCAGAGCGTTCCTTGGGCAGTGGTGAGGTGTGCGCGTACCAAGGTCTTGTTGGCACAGGATGGCCTGACGCTCATTGCAATGGGTACTGGAACTTGTCCGTGTAGTCGTCCAGCACCTTGGCAACCTGGAGCAAGCGCCGGTCACTGTAGCGCTTGCCCGCCACCTGGATGTTCACGGGAAGACCGGACGGGCCCAGGCCGATGGGCATGGAAACCACCGGGCTGTTGGTGGTTGAGAAGACGGTCGTGTACGACTGGGTGGCGACGTAGTAGTGGATGTCCGCACCGTCCACTTGCAACGGTGTGTTGTAAATCTTGAAATCACCAAACATCTTGCTATGCGCATGGTGCTTGAATGCGGTGGTCGCGCTGACAGGGCACAGCCACACGTCGTATTCCGAGAGAAAGTTGTCCATCTTGGTGATGTATTGGCTTTGCAGTTCAAACGCCTG
>JANNKS010000340.1:0-9322 GCA_031396425.1 Rhizobacter sp.
GGCAACCTGAAGGCCGGCAACTTCGCCACTGCCAACATCGACAGTTGGGAGCCGCGCACCTGGCCGGCCACGGCGCAAGGTGCGGGCTACTGCGAAGCGCCGCGCGGCGCGCTCGGCCACTGGATCAAGATCAAGGACACCAAGATCGACAACTACCAATGCGTGGTGCCGACAACCTGGAACGCCGGCCCGCGCGACGGCAAGAACCAGATCGGCGCCTACGAAGCGGCGCTGATGAACACCGCGATGGCCAAGCCCGACGAGCCGCTGGAGATCCTGCGCACGATCCACAGCTTCGACCCCTGCCTGGCCTGTGCCACGCACGTGATGTCGCCCGAAGGCGAAGAGATCACCCGGGTCACGGTCCGCTAGAAGCCAGGGAGGCGATCATGAGCACGTCAACCACGCATGGCAGCAGCAAGCTCTTCCCGGTCTATGTCTGGGAAGTGCCGGTCCGGATCTGGCATTGGGTGATGGCGGTGTGCATGGTGGTGCTGGGCATCACCGGCTACCTGATCGGCACGCCGCTCGCATCAGTGGGCGGCGAGGCGAGCGAGAACTTCCTGTTCGGCTACATCCGGTTCACCCACTTCGCGGCGGCCTACCTGTTCGCGGTGAGCTTCGTGCTGCGCGTCATCTGGGTCTTCATGGGCAACCGCTTCGCACGCGAGATCTTCACGGTGCCGTTCAAGATGTTCAGCGGCGTGTGGTGGCGCGGCCTGTTCGGCCAGGTGGAGTACTACCTGTTCCGCAAGCGCGAGTCGCCGGTCTACCAGGGTCACAACCCGCTTGCGATGGCGGCGATGTTCGGCATGTACGTGCTGGGCACGGTCTTCATGATCCTGACCGGGTTCGCGCTCTACGGCGAGGGCCTGGGCATGGAGAGCTGGGCGTTCAAGGCGTTCTCGTCGTGGGTGCTGCCGCTGCTCGGCTACAGCCAGAACGTGCACACGCTGCACCACCTGGGCATGTGGTACCTGGTCATCTTCACAATGGCGCACCTCTACATGGTTGTGCGCGAAGACATCTTCTCCAACGAGACCGTGATCAGCACCATGATCAACGGCTGGCGGGTGGCGAAGAAATGAATGCCCGGCCGGCCCCGGAGGAGCCTGCGGTTGCGGCGCCTCCCGCCGGCGTGCTGGTGCTGGGCATCGGCAACGTGCTGTGGGCCGACGAGGGTTTCGGCGTGCGCGCCGTCGAGGCGCTGCATGAGCGTTTCGCGATGCCGGCCCATGTGTCGGTGGTCGACGGCGGAACGCAGGGCCTGGTCCTGCTCGACCGGGTGTGCTCGGCCGAGCGCGTGCTCGTGCTCGATGCGATCGACTTCCAGCTCGCGCCCGGCACCTTGCGTGTGTTCCGCGACAGGGAAGTGCCGGTGTGGTCCGACACGATGATGAGCCTGCACCAGGCCACGTTTCAGGAGTTGTTGTCGCTGGCGCGGCTGCGCGGCCGGTTCCCGCAGCGAATCACGCTGATCGGCGTGCAGCCCGTCGTGCTGGACGACCTGGGCGGCAGCCTGAGCGCGCTCGTTCGGGCGCGGCTGGCCGAAGCGGTCGAGCTCGCCGCGGCCGAGTTGTCGGCCTGGGGCGTAGCGCTCACGCCTCGCAGCGAGTTGCCCGACGAGCCCTTGGGCGCCGGTGCGCTGGCGATCCATGCCTACGAAGGCGGCCGCCCGTCAGCGACCGAAGCCTGCCGCATCGGCGACGCGCGCTTCCTGAATCAGGTTCACGGCGAAGGAAACCGCTGATGTGCATCGGCACGCCTTTGCGGGTAATCAAACCCGATGGAACCTTCGCCTGGTGCGAGGCCGACGGCCAACGCGAACGCCTGGACATGATGTTGGTCGGCGACCAGCCGGTGGGCACCTGGGTGCTCGGCTTTCACGGTGCCGCCCGCCAGGTGCTGAGCGACGACGAAGCGGCGCACGCGCGCGCCGCACGCAAAGCGTTGGCCGCCGTGCTCAGCGGCGACGGACGCGTCGACGCGTACTTCGCCGACCTGATCGGCCGCGCGCCCGAACTTCCCGCCCACCTCAGACAGGAGCCGTGATGGATGCTTCGTTTGCTGCACCTGCCACTGCACCGGCCCCGGTGCAGGCCTTGCACCCGCTGCTTGAGCGACTGGTGGTCGAAACCAATGCTGAAGTTCTTGACCCGCAGAGCTTCGACGCCTGGGCCGAGCAGAGCGGCGCGGCGATGGTCGTGTTTGCCGAAGATCCCGAGCGCTTCAAGGAGACGCTCGACCTGGCCGTCATCGTGCCGGAACTGCACGCCAGGTTCGGGCGCCGGTTCCGCGTCGCGCTGCTTCCACCCGCCGCGTCACGCGCGCTTTCGCCGCGCTACGGCTTCGCACGCTGGCCGGCTTTCGTGATGTTGCGCGAAGGCCGCTACCTCGGTGCCGTCGACGGCATTCGCGACTGGGAGGTCTACGTCAGCGAGCTGGAGCGCCTGCTCGCCGCCGAACCGACGCGCCCGCCCACGGTCGGCATTCCCGTCCTTGCCGCCGGGCAGGCCGCTTCACCGCCTTGCCACTGAGGAGCGCGCCCATGCGACCCGTGACGATTCCGATCCGCAGCCTGATGCCCGAGCCCGAAGAGGCTATCGACTGCGTGGCGATGCCGCGGGAGATGAGCACCTTCGAGATGCCTGGCCTGCCCGAGCCGGGCCCGGGCAACGACATCGAGGGCGCGCGCGACGTGCTGGCGGTGTTCCTGACGCATTTCGACGCCTGGCTTGCGATGGGCGGTGACCCGCCCGCGCTCGACCTCCACGGCCTGGCACCCGACGCGCTGCGGGTGCTGAACGAAACCCTCGGGGAGGGCGAAGTGGCGGCCATCATCAACGCAGACCACGAAATCCGCATCCAGGAAACCGTGTTCCCGGGCACCTGGCGCCAGCAGCACTTCGCGGCCGGCGGCGGATTGCTGCACGACTACCTTCTGGCCGCGCCGATCCCGCCTGTGGTGAGCGCCATCGCCAGCGAAAGCGCCCAGCCGACCCTGCGCGCGCTCGAACTGCCGGCCGGCGCGATGAACGTGCCGGCGCTGGTCCACGAACTGCAGGACGCGATGGACCGCAGCGGCCCGGACACGCCGGCCCACGTGATCAACCTGACGCTGTTGCCGCTGTCGCCCGAAGACACGGCCCATATCGACCAGGTGCTCGACGGTGGATCGGTCGTGATCCTGTCGCGCGGTTTTGGCAACTGCCGCATCAGCAGCACGGCGGCCCGCAACGTCTGGCGCGTGCAGTACTTCAACAACATGCAGACCCTGATTCTCAACACGATCGAGGTCACCGTCATGCCCGAAGTGGCCATCGCCGCGCGCGAAGACCTGCTGGAGACGCGCGGGCGGCTCGCCGACCTCGTTCAGTGGATGGGCGAATCGATCGCGGTATGAACTTCATGAACGACACGCGTGTTCCGGCAGGGCGCCAGGCCGGCATCGGGCCGCAGACCCGGCTCGAGTGCAAGATCTGCTGGACCGTCTACGACCCCGCCGTCGGTGACGAGGTCTGGCAGATCCCGCCGGGCACACCGTTCGCCGATCTGCCGTCGCACTGGACCTGCCCGAACTGTTCGGCGGAGAAGCAGAACTTCCTGCTGCTCGATGACTGATACCGACTCTTCGCCCTTGTGCAGGCCCTCACCGGCCGACGCCCTGGAGCGGGTGTTCCAAAGCGTGCTGCATCGGCAGATGCAGGACATGCCGATGGTCAACCCCGCGCTGTCGGTCGAGGCGGTCGGGTTCCGGCCCTGGCACGAGCATTGGCTCGGCATCCTGATCACGCCCTGGTTCATGAACCTGATGTTGCTGCCGCGCGTGTGCGAAAGATGGCGACCGATCGCCGAGCGCGAGAGCCGACACCATGTGTTCCCGGCCGGCGTGTTCGAATTCATCGGCGGCCGCGACCCGGTGCTCGGTGACTATCAGGCGTGTTCGCTGTTCTCGCCGATGTTCGAGTTTGCCGACCATGCCGGTGCGCACGACACAGCAGCGGCCGCGCTCGACGCGCTGTTCGACGTGGCCAGCCGCGATCGCGGCGAGGCGCCCCCGCTCCAGCCCACGGGTGCTGCTGCAGCGGCCGACCCGCGCAGCGGCGCCGTACCCGCGCCGCCGGCACGCGTGCTCAGCAAGCGCGACTTCCTGTTCCGCCCTGCCGCGCGAGCCGACCATGGGCCCTGAAGGCGAGTTGCGGATCGGCCTGCGCGTGAGCGAAGGCCGCATCGGGCCGGTGCGCATCACCTCGACGCGGCCCGATGTGGCGCGCTCGTTGCTGCAGGGTCGAACGCGAGCCGAAGTCGCCGCTGCGGTACCGCTGCTGTTCTCGATCTGTGGCCGTTCGCAGGCGGCCGCCAGCGAACTGGCCTGCGCCGCGGCCGCCGCTGACGTGATCGCGCCCGCCACGCTGGCGCGTTGCAGCGCCGCGGTATCGGCCGAAACGGTGCGCGAAGATGCGTGGCGCACGCTGCTCGACTGGCCACAATGGATCGCCGAGACGCCGAGCGACGCCGCGGTCGCGGCTGCGCGCGCTTCGCTCGCCTTCGGGCTCGACGCGCAGGCCGACCCGGGCACCAGCACCAGCACCAGCGCGAACGCCCAGCGCATCGCGATCGCAGTGTTCGGCGTCGACGCCGACGAATGGCTGGCAATGGCGTCGTTGCCCGAACTCGACCGCTGGCTCGATGCCGGGCCGACCGCTGCGGCACGCTTCGTTCGACAGGTGCGCGACGACGATGCCTCGGCCGGCGCGAGGCGCGAGCGAACGACGCCCTGCACGCCGCTGCTCGACGCCCAGCACCACGCCGCGTGCATGGTCGAACTTTCGGAAGCGTGCGACGCCGACCCCGAGTTTGCCCGCCACCCGACCTGGCGCGGCGCACCCGCCGAAACCGGCGCGCTGGCGCGGCTCAAGTCCGACCCGTTGATCGGCGCGCTGAACCGCCGGTCCGCGACCCGCGTGCCGGCACGCTTCGTGGCGCGCCTGCGCGAACTCGCACTGCTGCTCGCCGGCCGGGCCGCCGCCGCCGTCGGGGCGAAGACGCTGCCGTCGGGCGACGGCATCGCGTGGGTCGAGAACGCGCGCGGCCTGCTGATCCACCAGGTCCGCCTGGTCGAAGATCGGGTGCACACTTACCGCATCATTGCCCCGACCGAATGGAACTTCCATCCTGCTGGAGCGTTGGCATTGACGCTGACGGGCACCCCGGCGCAGGACCGCGATGCCGTGAAGCGTTTTGCCACCCGCCTGGTGCATTCGCTGGACCCCTGTGTCACTTGCCGCGTCGAGTTCGACGATGCATGAAATGTCGCTCGCCGAAAGCGTTCGCGAGATCGTCGACGAGACCGCCCGTGCGAACGGTGCGGCCCGCGTCGCCGCGGTGCGCCTGGAGATCGGCAGGCTGGCGCAGGTCGAGATCGACGCCATGCGATTCGCCTTCGACGTCGTCAAGCGCGGCTCGTTCGCCGACACTGCGCGCCTGGAAATCGTCGAATGCGACGCCACCGCGTGGTGCCTGCGCTGTTCGCAGGCGGTGGTGATCGCGCGGCGCGGCGATGCCTGCCCCCGATGCGAGAGTTACCAACTGCAGGTCACCGGCGGCGACCGCATGCGCGTGATGGAGATCGAGATCGAATGAACGCAACAGTGACTGGAGACCGACCATGTGCATGACCTGCGGCTGCGGCAACGGTGAAGTCCACGTCGAGGGCGCCGGACCCGTGCACACTCATGCCGACGGCACGACGCACAGCCACCCGCACGAGCATCCGCACTTGCATGCGCACGATCACGCGCACGATCACGCGCACGATCATGCGCATGCCCACGACGCTGGCGGCATGCACACGCACGCCGATGACACCACGCATGAACACGCCCACGTGCACCCACACGCCCACGAACACCCGCACGCGCACGGCGCCGGCTCGCTGCACTATGGCACCGGCACGGCGGGCACTTCGGCGCCCGGGATGACGCAGGCGCGTCTGGTGCAGATCGAGCGCGACATCCTTGGCAAGAACGACGGCATCGCGCGCCGCAACCGGGCCTGGCTGGCGCAGCACGGCGTCTTCGCGCTCAACCTGGTGTCCAGCCCCGGGTCGGGCAAGACCACGCTGCTCGTGCGCACGATCGAGCAGCTGGCGGGAACGGTGCCGGTTGCGGTGATCGAAGGCGACCAGCAGACCACGTTCGACGCCGACCGCATCCGCGCCACCGGCGCACCGGCGCTGCAGATCAACACCGGCAAGGGCTGCCACCTCGACGCGGCGATGGTCGAGACCGCGCTCGGCCGGCTCGCGCCTGCGGTCGACTCGGTGCTGATGATCGAGAACGTCGGCAACCTCGTCTGCCCGGCCGGGTTCGACCTCGGTGAGGCGCACAAGGTCGTCGTGCTGTCGGTGACGGAGGGCGAGGACAAGCCGCTCAAGTACCCCGACATGTTCCACGCCGCTTCGCTGATGCTGCTGAACAAGGTCGACCTGCTGCCGTACCTGAGCTTCGACGTCGAGCGCTGCGTCGCGAACGCGCGCCGCATCAATCCGCGCATCGAGATCGTCCAGGTCTCGGCGACCAGCGGCGCGGGCATGGACGCCTGGCTGGCCTGGATCGAGCGCGGCGCGCGCGCGGCGCGCCTGCAGGCACACTGACGGACGCAACCATGCTCGCCGAAACCGACACTGCCGTGGAACGCCGCGCGATCCGGGTTCGCGGGGCGGTGCAGGGCGTGGGTTTTCGGCCCTTCGTCTATCGCCTCGCGCACGATCTTGGCCTGGCCGGCTGGGTCTTGAACGATGCGCACGGCGTCGCGATCGAGGTCGAGGGCACGCCGAGTGCACTGGCCCAGTTTGAACAACGGCTGAAGACCGACGCGCCGCCGCTCGCGCGCGTCGATCGCCTCGAATCGACCGCAGAGGCACCAGGGCCGGACGGCGACCGTGACGTCGGCTTTCGCATCCTGCCCAGCCGAACGGGCCAGGTGACGACGTCGATCCCGCCCGACACCGCCACCTGCGACGACTGCCTGGCCGAATTGTTCGACCCCGCGGACCGGCGCCACCGCCACGCCTTCATCAACTGCACCCAGTGCGGGCCGCGCTACACACTGACCCGCACCCTGCCCTACGACCGCGCGCAGACCAGCATGGCGGCGTTCGCACAGTGCCCGCAGTGCCTGCGCGAGTACACCGACCCGTTGCACCGGCGCTTCCACGCCGAGCCAAACGCCTGCCCGGTGTGCGGACCTGCGCTCCAGCTCGTCGATGCATCGGCCCGACCGATAGCCGGCGACCCGATTGCGGCGACGCTGGTGCTGCTGCGCGCCGGCAAGATCGTTGCGATCAAGGGCCTTGGCGGTTTCCACCTCGCGTGTGACGCCCGCAACGCCAGCACGGTGGCGCGGCTGCGCGAACGCAAGCAGCGCGAGGAGAAGCCGTTCGCCGTGATGGCCGCCAACCTCGCCGGCGCCGCGCGCTGGGTGCGCTGTGGCGCGGCCGAGCAAGCGCTGTTGCAGTCGCCCGAACGGCCGATCGTGCTGCTGCCCATGCGTGACGACAGCACGTCCCGGCTTGCCGGAGTCGCGCCCGGCTTGAACGTGCTGGGGGTGATGCTGCCCTGCACGCCGATCCAAACCCTGCTGTTCCACGAAGCCGCCAGCCGGCCTGCGGGCACGGCATGGCTGCACAGCATGAGTGACGCGCCGGACCTGCTGCTCGTGATGACGAGCGCCAACCCCGGCGGCGAGCCGCTCGTGACCGACAACGACGAAGCCCTCGCGAGGCTGCAGGGCATCGCCGACGCGTTTCTGATGCACGACCGCGACATCGTCGCGCGCTGCGACGACAGCGTCATCAGGCTGGGCACCACCGGCGCTGCGCAGTTCATCCGCCGCGCGCGCGGCTACACGCCCCGGCCGATCAAGCTGCCGCGCTCGGGCCCGTCGGTGCTCGCCACCGGCGCCTGGCTGAAGAACACGGTCTGCATCACGCGCGGCGACGAGGCCTTCCTGTCGCCGCACATCGGCGACCTCGACAACGCGGCCACGTGCGGCGCGCTGGTCGAGATCGTCGACCACCTGTGCGCGGTGCTCGACGTGCAGCCGCAGGCCGTCGCCCACGACCTGCACCCGGATTTCTTCAGCACGCGCTTCGCGCTCGAGTTCGCTGCCGCTCGTTCGCTGCCTTCGAATGCGGTCCATGCCGTGCAGCACCACCACGCGCATGTGGCGGCGATCGCGGCCGAGCACGGCATTCGCGGCCCGTTGCTCGGCCTGGCGCTCGATGGCATCGGCCTGGGCGACGACGGCGCGGCCTGGGGCGGCGAGTTGCTGCTCGTCGACGGCGCCGCGTTGCGGCGGCTCGGCCACCTGGCGCCAATTCCGATGCCGGGCGGCGACGCCGCCGCGCGCGAGCCGTGGCGCATGGCCGCCGCGGTGCTGCACCGCATCGGCCGGGGCACACAGATCGAGGCGCGCTTCGGCACTCGGCCCGGCGCTGCCGCCGTGGCGCAGATGCTGGAGCGTGACTTGCGCTGCCCGCCCACCACCAGCATGGGCCGCTGGTTCGACGCCGCCGCGGCGCTGCTGCACGTGCGCGAGACGAGCGCCTACGAAGGCCAGGCGCCGATGCTGCTCGAAGCGCTTGCCGCCACTGGCGACCCGCTTGCTTTCGGCCCGGAAATGGGCGATCTGGTCCGCATCAGTGCTGATGGCACGCTCGACCCGACGCCGCTGATGGCCCGCCTGGTCGACGAAGACGATGCGCGCCGGGGCGCGGCGCTGTTTCATCAGGCGCTGGCCGAAGGGCTGGCGCGCTGGGTCGCACAGGCCGCAGAATCCACCGGCGTGCACACGGTCGCGCTGGGCGGTGGTTGTTTCCTGAATGCGCTGCTGACGGCGCTGCTGGTGCCGCGCCTGGCGGCCCAGGGAATCCACGTGCTCGAGGCGCGCCAGGCACCGCCGAACGACGGCGGCCTGTCGCTCGGCCAGGCGTGGGTGGCGATCTGCAGACTGAACCAGGGAGCGTGAACGATGTGTCTTGCCATACCGGTGCGGGTGGTCGAATTGCTCGGTGAGTCGACGGCGGTCGTCGACCTCGACGGCATCCGCAAGGAGATCTCGCTCGCGCTCGTCGACGGCGTGAAGCCCGGCGACTAAGTGATCCTGCATGTGGGTTACGCGCACTCGAAGCTCGACCCCGAAGAGGCCGCGCGCACGCTCGCGCTGTTTGCCGCGCTGCCCAGGCAGCGCGCGGTGCAGACGGCAAGAAGTACATCGACCAGCTGAAGTCCGCGACCCGCAAGGTCGGCGGGGGCATCGA
>JANNKS010000417.1:0-15372 GCA_031396425.1 Rhizobacter sp.
GTAGGTCTTGCCTTCTTTGCGAACTTTGCCGGCTGCCTTGGCCCCCTTCGAATCCTTGTGTGCCACAAGATCCTCGTAGGCCGTCGTCTCCGCCCGGATGAACCCGCGAGCCAAATCGGAATGAATCTTGCCGACGACCCGCTGCGCTATGCGCTTGAACAGCCACTGGACAGCTTGCCGGGTTCGCAGTTCCGCTACAACGGCGGCAGTGTGGCGCTCATCGCCGAGGTCCTCAGTCGCGCGACGAAGATGAAGCTGGAGGAATTCGCAAGGCAAGCGCTGTTCACGCCGCTAGGAATCACCCAGTTCGAGTGGTACAAGGACGCACGCGGCGTGCCCTATGCGGCCTCGGGCCTGCGGCTCCTTCCGCGGGACATGGCGAAGATCGGGCGGTTGATGCTCGACAAGGGCTCGGTAGGCGGTAGGCAAATCGTGCCCGAGGGGTGGGTGAAAGCATCGGTCTCGCCGCAAATACCAATCGCGAACGGCGGGGAGTGTGGGTTCAACTACGGCTACTTTTGGTGGCTCCTACCAACCTGTGCGGCGAACCCGGCGTCCGGTTGGTACTCGGCCGTAGGCAACGGCGGACACCGAATCTTCGTCGTGCCGGAGCAAGAACTCATCATTGTCGTGACCGCCGGGTTGTACGACGATAGCCGACAGACAGCCGCTGTGCGGCAGCTCTTGCAAGGCGTCAGAAGGGCATTGGGGAACTAGGACGAGTGAGCGAATCGTCAGGCAAATCGTCCTTCCGCGGCCAGCCTCTGCGTGCGGCTGAGCTCGAACGACGGGCCGCCTGCCAGTGAATCGCTGAGGCGCGTGATCACTCGATCACCTCGTCCGCGCGCAGCAGCACGCTCTGCGGGATCTTGAGGCCCAGCGCCTTGGCGGTCTCCAGGTTGAGCACCGGGTCGAACCTGGTTGGCTGCTCGACAGGAAGATCAGCCGGCTTGGCGCCCCTCAATATCCTGTCGACAAATTTCGCCGTGTAGCGGAAGTTCGCCGCAAGGTCGGACGAGTAGCTGAGTAAACCGCCCGCAACCACGTGCTCGCGAAGCCCGTAGGCCACCGGCAGCCGGGTGGTCTGCATCAGCGCCTGCAGCTTCACACGCTCGTTGAAGTACATGGGGTCCGCGACCACCACGACGGCCTGAGATCGCTGTCGAATGATCAACTCGACCGCACCTGCCAGCTCCTCCGGTGCACTGGCGACCACCCAGATCGCAGCGAGGCCCAACGCGGCGCAGGCGCTCTCGGCGGCGGCTCGGTACGCGGCGTGCGACGGATTGCTCGCGTTCGACAGGATGGCAAAACGCCGGGCGGCCGGCGTCACCTCGTGCAGGATCTGGATCAGCTTGCTCAGCAACTCATCGGCTTGTATGACAGTGCCGGTGATGTTGCCGCCCGGCCTGGCCAGACTTGCGACATACCCCAGGCCCGCCGGGTCGCTGACGTTGGTCATCACGATCGGAATCGTCTTCGTGGCTCTCTGCGCCGCTCGCGTGGCCGGCGAGTTCGCAGTAAAGATCACGTCGACTTTCTGCTCGACCAGATCGCGCGCCAGGGCGTCCAAGCGGTTCACGTCGCCCTCGGCGGATGCGCGCACATACTCGACGTTCTTCCCTTCCAACCACCCGAGGTCGTGCATCGCCTGCTTGAACGCCGCGCGCGGAGCGGCAGCCGCAGCTTCCGATGCCATAACCAGCATCCCGACACGACGAATCGTCGCCGCAGGCTGCCCGTGGCCGAGCCGGTGCGCAACGAGCAGGCCGAAACCGCCTGCCAGTGAAACGCTGCGGCGCGTGATCACTGGATCACCTCGTCCGCGCGCAGCAGAACGCTTTGCGGGATATTGAGGCCGAGCGCCTTGACGGTCTTCAGGTTGAGCACCAGTTGGAACTTGGTTGGCTGCTCGACCGGAAGGTCAGCCGGCTTGGCACCCTTCAAGATCTTGTCGACGAATTTCGCTGCGTAGCGGAAGTTCGCGGCGTTGTCGGACGCGTAACTGAGCAAACCACCCACGACAACGTGCTCGCGCAAGCCGTAGGCCACCGGCAGCCGCGTGGTCTGCATCAGCGCCTGCAGCTTCACGCGCTCGCCGAGGTACATCGCGTCCCCAACCACCATTACGGCCTGTGACCGCTGGTGCACGATCTGCTCGACCGCGCCTGGCAGCTGCGTCGGCGCATTGGCGACGACCCAGACTGGAGCGAGGCCCAACGTGGCGCAAGCGCTCTGGGCGGCAGCCCGGAATGCGACGTACGCCGGATTGCTTTCGTTCAACACAATGGCGATGCGCCGGGCGCCCGGCACGACCTCGTGCAGGATCCCGATCAGTTTGCCCAGCACCTCTTCGGTTTGGTTGGCAATGCCGGTGACGTTGCCGCCCGGCCTGGCCAGGCTCGCGACAAACCCATTGCCCACGGGGTCGGCAACGTTTCCCATCACGATGGGCAGCGCCTTCGTGGCTCGCTGCGCTGCGCGCGTGGCGTGCGAGCCGCCGGCCAGGATCACATCGACTTTCTGCTCGATTAATTCGCGCGCCAAGGCGTCGAAGCGGTTCGCGTCGCCCTCGGCGGAGGCGAATCGATACTCGACGTTCTTGCCTTCCCACCAGCCGTGGTCTTGCATCCCCTGCTTGAACGCCGCCCAAACATGGGCACCCGCGGCTTCTGGTGCGAGCGCGAGGAGCCCGACACGACGCATCGTCCCGGCAGGCTGCCCGTGGCCGGGCCGGTGCGCGACGAGCAGGCCGATGCCGCCCGCCAGTGCAACGCTGCGCCGGTCGATCATTGAATCACCTCATCGGCGCGCAGCCGCAATGCCTGGGGAATCGTGATCCCGATGGCCTTGGCCGTGGTCTGGCTGATCACGAACTCCACCTTCGTCGGCCGCTCCACCGGCAGGTCAGCGGGCTTCGCACCCTTGAGAATCTTCACCACGTAGCTTGCTGCCTTGCGCCAGTTGTCGGCCATGTCAGGCCCATAGGACATCAAGGCGCCTCCGGTGAGTGCAGACCGGTTCGCCACGATCGAGGGCAAACGCTGTCGGATCGCGAAATCGGCGATGTCCTTGCGCAGGAGGTAGGTGATCGAGCCATCGTCGATCAGCATCGCATCGACACGCTCGCGAACGATCGCGGCGCTTGCCGTCTCGAAGTCCTGCAGGTTCTTCAGTGGCACCCTGCGCAGGCTGACGCCTAACGCGCGCGCCGCCACGTCGTACCCCTGTTTCAGGGCCTCGAGCTGGGCGGGGTCGAAGCGCCCCGTGTAGTCGGGTTGGATGAACGCGACGCGAACGACCTTGGGTGCGGCGATCTTCAGCAATTCGAGCCGCTTCGGATTCAGATCGTCGTTGAAGTCGGTCACCCCGGTGACATTCCCCCCCGGTCGGGCAAGGCTGGCGACGAGCCCGCTCGCGACCGGGTCGGTTCCATGCAGCATCACGATCGGCGTCGACGTCGTCGCCTCCAGGGCTGCGCGGGCAGCGGCTACGGTTGCGACCACGAGAACATCGACACGCAGACGAATCAGCTCGGCGACCAGAGGCGGGGCGCGGTCGACCCGACCCTCCATGGCGCGCCGTTCGAGGGTGAAGTTCTTGCCCTCGACAAACCCACTGTCTCCCAGCCCCTGGATGAATGCCGCGAAAATCCGGTCACTCTCGGGCGAAGCACCCGCGGGCACGGTCCCGAGATAGCCGATCCGCCAGACCTTCTCGGTCGGTTGAGCGTCGGCGAAAAAGGGGGCAGCAAGAACGCTGCCCACCAGAACGCCGATGACCAAGCGTCGATCGATCATTGAATCACCTCATCGGCACGCAGCAGACTCGCAGAGGGACTGTGTTTCCATCGCGGACGAACTACAGCGGATCGTGCCAAGGCGCTCAGGCGCGTCAAGGTGCAATCCAGATCACATTCTGCGTCGTCTCGCCTGCTCCCGCCACCAGTTCGATCGCGAAAGGCCGCCCCGCCAGCTCCCGCCTGCCCGCTACCCCCCACGCCGGAACATCACTCCCTGCACCGCCGCCGCGCACAGCGTGAACGCCAGCATCAGCAGCGCCAGGTTCACCTGGCCGTCGTGGCCGACCCAGCCGACCGCATAGCCGCCGAAGGCGCCCACCACCTGCTGCATCAGGCTGGCCACGGCGGCGGCGGCACCGGCGAGCGCGGGAATCAGGCCGACGGCGCGCGCCAGACACACCGGCGTCAGGAAGCCGTGGCCGATGCCCAGCAGCACCAGCGGCAGCGCGAAGGTCCACGCGCTCTTTGCACCGACGAGGCCGAACGCCAGCATCAGCACGATGCCGGTGAGCGAAAACGCTTGGCCCGCACTCATCATCCAGCGCTCGCCGCGCCGCTGCACGAGCCGGCTGGTCGCGTAGTTGCCGACGATGTACGACAGCGGCACCGCCATGATGACCCAGCCCACGCCGTCGGGGCCGATGCCGAAGCTGCGCAGCACCAGCGGCGCGCCGGCCAGGAATGCGTAGAACGCGGCGACGGTGAACGAGAGCACGAGCGCGTTGAGCACGAACGCGCGGTCGGCGAGCAGGCGCCGGTACGCGAGCGCCATGCCGCGCAGCCAGTTCGCCTGCATTGCGACGCGCGGCGCGGGCGCGGGCAGGCCGCGCCAGGCGGCGCCGATCAGCAGCACGGCGAGACCGGCCGTGAGCACGAAGTTGGCCTGCCAGCCCCAGCGCACGTGCAACTGCCCGCCGATGATGGTGGCCGCCGGCGGGCACAGGCCCATCGCCATGCCCACGTACGCCATCACGCGGGTGCGCTGCGGCCCGGTGAACAGGTCCTGCACCATGGCGCGCCCGGCGACCATGCCGGCGGCAGCGCCGGCGCCTTGCAGCGCGCGCGGCGATCAGCGCGTCGATGCCGGTCGCGAGTGCCGCCAGCACCGAGCCCAGCGCTGCGAGCGCCAACCCGATCAGCAGGATGCGGCGCCGCCCATGCCGGTCCGACAACGGCCCGTAGAACACTCCGCAAGCGCCGAGTGCGAGCACGTAGGCGCTGAACGTGAGCTGCACGACCGCCGGCGCGGCGCCGAAGTGCGCGCCCCACTCCTGCATCGACGGCACGCAGATCATCATCGCGAACAGCCCGAAGCCGATCTGCGCGACGACGTTGGCCACGCGCAAGGGGTGGACGGTTACGGGGGACGGATCGGTCGGCATCGGCGGCGCGGGCTGCGCCGGGAGACGCGGGTGGGCATTTTCGCTGGTGGTGCGCAGACGGGGCGGTGGCGCAACAGCACGCCGACGCGGCTCAAACCGCGGCCATCCCCAGCGCCTGTTCCGCCGTCACCCACGCGAGCCCCTGCGCACGCGCCACCGGCTCGCAGGTGACGCGACCGCGGTGCACGTTCAGGCCGCGGCGCAGGTGCGGGTCGTCGATCAGCGCCTGCACGCCCCTGGCGGCGAGCGCGAGGCCGAACGGCAGCGTGGCGTGGTTCAGCGCGTGGCTCGACGTGTTCGGCACCGAGCCCGGCATGTTGGCGACACAGTAGTGGATGATGCCGTCGACCTGGTAGGTCGGCGCGTCGTGGGTGGTCGCGCGCGAGGTTTCGAAGCAGCCGCCCTGGTCGATCGCCACATCCACCAGCACGCTGAGCGGCTTCATGCGCAAGAGCAGCGCGCGCGACACCAGCTTGGGCGCGTGCGCGCCCGGCACCAGCACCGCGCCGATCACGACGTCGGCGGCCAGCACCTCCTCCTCGACCGTCGCCGCGCTCGAGAAGCGCGTGCGCACGCGGCCGCCGAACAGGTCGTCGAGTTCGCGCAGGCGCGGCAGGGAGCGGTCGATCACCGTCGTCTCGGCCCCCAGGCCCACCGCCATGCGCGCCGCGTGCGTGCCGACCACGCCGCCGCCGAGCACGACCACGCGCGCCGCCGGCACGCCCGGCACGCCGCCGAGCAGCAGGCCCTTGCCGCCCGCCGGCTTGCGCAGCGCGAACGCCGCCGCTTCGATCGCCAGCCGCCCGGCCACCTCGCTCATCGGCGCAAGCAGCGGCAGCGCGCCACGCGCGTCGGTGACGGTTTCGTACGCCACCGCAGTGCATCCCGAGGCGAGCAGGCCCTGCGTCTGCTCCGGATCCGGCGCGAGGTGCAGGTAGGTGAAGAGGATCTGGCCTTCGCGCAACCGCTTCCATTCGGCGGGTTGCGGCTCCTTGACCTTGACGATCATGTCGGCGCCGGCAAAAACCGCCGCGGCGTCGCCGAGGAGCGTCGCGCCGGCGGCCGCGTAGTCGGCGTCCGTTGCACCGATGCCCGCCCCGGCGCCGCGCTCGACCAGCACCTGGTGGCCGGCGCCGAAGTACTCGCGCACCGCCATCGGCGTCAGCCCGACGCGGTGTTCCTGAACCTTGATCTCCTTCGGCACGCCGACGCGCATGGTTCGCTCCTGGGTTGACTGGATTCGCAAAGTCTAGGAGCGTCGGCGCGGTGCAGGCAGCCGTTTCGGACCCGTGAAAGCGCCTGTTTGCGCCAGAATCACGCGTACATTCAATCGCATACGCTGGAAACATGCACGAATTCGATCTCGACCGAACCGACCGCCGACTCCTGCTGCAACTCAGCCGCGACGGCCGCGCCACCCACGTCACGCTCGCGCCGGCGTTGCACTTGTCGCCAAGCGCGGTGGCGCGGCGCCAGCGCGCGCTCGAGGCGGCGGGCGTGATCCGCGGCTATGGCGCGCACATCGACGCGGCCGCGTTCGGCCTCGCGACGACGGTGATCGTGCAGGTGGCACTCACCGGCCAGAGCGAAGCCGCGCTCTCCGAGTTCGAAGCCGCGGTGCAGCGCTGCGACAGCGTGCTGCGCTGCTTTCTGATGTCGGGCCACGACGACTACCTGCTCGTGCTGCTCGTGCGTGACCTGGTCGACTATGAGCGCGTGCACAAGACACAGCTCTCGCGTCTGCCGCACGTGGCGCGCATCCAGTCGAGCTTTGCATTGCGCGAACTGGTGCGGCGCGATCTGCCGGCCGACGTGCTGCGGGACTGAAACCGGCGCGGCGCGACCAGCGGCTGCGCGCCACGCGCCACGCCGGCGCACGATCCGGCGCACGATCCGGCGCACGACAAGCGACGGGCCGCAGCCACGCTATGGCAGGTTCATCGTCTGCGCCAGGTGCGTGTAGACCGCGGACACGCGGCGCAGGTGGCGCGACTCCGGGTGCGTGAGCAGCCACAGTTCGGTCTCGCATTCGTCGAGCGCATCGGTGAGGCGAATCACGTCGCTGCGTGCGTCGGCCAGGAACAGGGGCACGATGCCCACGCCCAGCCCCAGCGCCACCAGTTCCAGCACCGACACGATGCTGTTCACGCGATAACGCGGAACGACCTTGGGGAAGCGGCGCTTGCGCCAGATCACCGACGGGTGTTCGGGCAGCGCATCGTCGGGCGCGATCCAGTCGCATCGGCCGGCTTCGACGTCGACGAACTTCGGCGCGCCATCGACAACCCTTCTGGAGTTTCACCATGGACCCGTCCACCCCGGCTTCCACCCAACTCGGCATCACGGTGCTGCGCGTCAGCCTCGGCGTGATGTGGATCGCGCACGCTCTGCTCAAGTTGCTCGTCTTCACGCTGCCGGGCACGGCGCAGTACTTCGCGAGCATCGGTTTCGCGGGCTGGCTCGCCTACCCCGTGTTTGCCGCCGAACTGCTGGGCGGCATCGCGCTGCTGCTGGGCGTGTACGCGCGCCAGGCCGCGCTCGCCCTGGTGCCGGTGATGGCTGTCGCCGCCTGGGTGCATCTGCCCAACGGCTGGGTCCACACCAGTGCCGGCGGTGGCTGGGAGTACCCGGTGTTCCTGATCGCCGCGTCGATCGCGCTGTGGCTGCTCGGCGACGGCGCCGCCGCGATCAAGCGCAGCGCGCGCTTCGTTCCGCGTCTTCTTGCGGCGTGATCCGCGCCAGCGAGGAGCAGGCGCGGGGTAGGGGCAGCTGCGCCCGCTGCAGCGCATTTGCCGGGTGCGGCGCGTTGTAGAACGCTGCGATCGAATTCAGCACCGCCGAGCCGAACTCCATCCAAGCCCGGTGCACGGGCCGTACTTCGCGGGCACGTCGTTCTGCGTCGTCGACGCGGTGTTCGGGCCGGTGCTGCGCTACTTCGACGTCTTCGATGCGATCGACGACTTCGGATTCTGGAGCGGCGTGCCGAAGCTGCAACATTGGCGCCGTGCGCTCGCGCTGCGCCGCTCGGTGGCCAACGCGGTGCGCCCGGACTATCCGGAGTTGCTTCGCACTTTCCTGCGCGCGCGGCGCTCGGCGTTGTCGCGGCGCGTGTGAATTCGCGTCAGGCGCGCAGCGGCTCCAGCGTCATGCCCGCCGCCACCAGGCGTCGCGCCAGCACCTGGCCCAGGCCGCTCGCCGGCGTCAACACGCCGCCCGCGGCCGCACCGCCGGGCAACGTCGCCGCCGGCTCGTCGGCCAGCGCCAGCGCCGCTTCGCAGACGAAGACCGTGGTCGCGCGGTTGCCTGGGTCGCCGCGGCCGGCGACGCGGCCGCGCACGACGTGGCCGCTCGCGCTGGTGCCGACGAGCTCGCAGCGGAACGAGCCGGCGTCCATGCTCGCCTGCGACGGGCCCGAGCCGGGTGCGGGCATCAGCGCCTGGGCCACGGCGCGCCACGGTTTGAAGCGGATCGCCGCCATGCCCAGGCCCAGGCCCATCGTCACGCCGCCGGCGGCAGCGGCGGCGAGCGGCCCTTTGCCGTAGCGAAGGTACTCCTGGTAGCGAAACCCGGCCGCGTAGCCCGGCGCGTCACCACGCGCTGCGAACAGCGCCGCACTGCGCCGCACCACGCGGGTGTTGACGGGGCCCATCACGAACGGGCCGAGCCAGGCGTCGAAGTCGGCGTCGTGGTGCGGCGCGATCGGGTCGGCGTAGGCGTGGGCGTGGGCGTGGCCGGCGGCATTGTCGGGGACGCTGCCCGCCGGGTTGAGCAGGAACGGTTCGGCGAAACGCTGGCGCTGGCCCGACTCCATCATGTTCAGCGCCGAGGCCAGCGTGCCGCCGTTCACGCCGCCGCGCATCGAGTGGCACGCCTTGACGCTCACGCACGCCTCGCCGTGCTGCTGCCACACCGCCTGCGCTACCAGCCACGCGCCGAGGTCGGATGGCACCGAATCGAAGCCGCAACACGGGATGATGCGCGTGCCGTCGCGCGCGGCCTGGTCGTGGTGCCGGTCGATCAGATCGCGCACCCAGGGCGTTTCGCCGGTGATGTCGACGTAGTGGCAACGCTGCTGCACGCACGCGGCGACGAGCGCGCTGCCGTAGAGCGCGAACGGACCGGCGGTGCTCAGCACGACGCGCGCTTGTGCGGCCAGGGCGTCGAGCGCCTTCTCGTCGGCTGCGTCGGCCACCACGATGCCCGCGCCGGCCGCGCCGGGCCCGCAGGCGGCGCGCACCTGCTCGAGTCTGGCGGCCGAGCGGCCCGCCAGCGCCCAGCGCAGCGCACCGGCGTGTTGCGCGAAGTAGGCCACCGTCTGGCGGCCGACAAAGCCGGTGGCGCCGTACAGCACCACGTCGTAGGCGCGCTGCGCCGCGGCGGCACGTTTTGCGTTCACCGCGGCGCTTCCGGACCCGGCCCGCCCGGATTCATGTCAGGCGGCGCGCAAACGCGCCGCTCACGCGCCGCAGCAGCCACTTCGGCGTGGCGCGCGCGGCCAGGATGGTGGCGAGATTGAGCACGCCGGGCACGCGGATCACGTCGCCCTGCACGCAGGCGGCGTAGCCTTCGGCGGCCACCGCTTCGGCGCTGCCGACAACGAACTGCGGCAGTTTGGCCAGGTGCGCGCCGGTCTGCTTCGCGGTGCTGAGCATGTTCGTCGCGGTGATGCCCGGGCACAGCGCGGTGATCGTCACGCCGCTACCCTTGAGCTCCTCCGAGAGCGACTCGGTCAGCGACAACACATAGGCCTTGGTCGCCGCATACGTCGCCAGCGACGGCACCGGCTGGAACGCCGCGATCGACGCCACGTTGAGAATGCGCCCGCGCCCGCGCGCCACCATGGTCGGCACGAAGTGCGCGAGCATCGCGGTCAAGCCGGCGACGTTCAGGTCGATGAGCTGCTGGTGGCGCTGCGCCGGCATGTCGACGAAGGCGCCGTGCTCAAGCACGCCGGCGTTGTTGACGAGCACGTCGATCGGCCGCCTTGCGCGCTTCATCGAGGCTGCGAGCTTGGCCGCCGCCCCAGACACCGACAGATCGGCCGGCGCGACCCAGGCCTTCACGCCATGCGCAGCGGCGAGCGTCCTGGCCAGGGCCTGCAGCTTGTCGGCGCTGCGCGCCACCAGCACCAGATTGAACCCGCCCTGCGCAAAACACGCCGCCAGCGCCTCACCGATGCCCGACGACGCGCCGGTGATCAGCGCCGTCTGCCCGGCGCCGGGGGGTTTCGAGATGGCCATGGTGTGCTTCGCGTACCGCAAGAGAAAGAATCGGGCGTCATCTCGGCGTCGGGGGTTGAAGGATTCTGTGCCTGATTCGGATGAGTGGCCAGCGTGTCTTCCCGATGTGGGGTGATCGACCAGTTGAATCCGCCGGCGAGACCGGACGTTCACCCATCGCGGTGGTGAGGCGCGAATTGTTTAGGTTTGTTCGACACCTGCCTACGCGACGCCACGACGCTGCGCATTGCACCGGCCTGAGGGCCGGTGTTGGACAAACCTAAACAGGACCAGCGGTCAGGCGCCGTGACAAAAGTCCTCTCGCCCGGATTTGAAGGCCCGGCTGGCCGCAGGCCGGAAACTGGTTCGGTAAACTCGTGGTTCCATGCGTCGTTCCGCCATCCTCCTCGTCATGCTGTTTGCCATGCTCTGGCAGTCGGTGGCCATGGCGCGCCTCGGCTCGACGGTGAACGCACTGGCCGACCTGGATCACGCGACGATGCACTGGCAGGGAGAAGGTCATCATCACCACGAGGATGGCTCCTACCATCTGGATGACTCGAACGAGTCGATGCAGCATGTGTTCACGGACCATCTGAGCGCATCGCTGGCACTGGCAGCAACGTCTTCGCACAATTTTCCGCCCTTGGGGTCGGCCGCGCCAAGCGGCCTGCACGCGACACTGGTGTCCGACCCCGCTCTCGACGGCCTTCTCAGGCCACCTCGGTCCCGCGACTGACCCGCTTTTGCGGCGGGCGTCCAGCCATGGGCGCTCGACCCCGCGCTCCGGCATCCCACGCAAGCCCTCGTCCGCCCCTGGCGTGACCTGAACTCGCGTCCAGCCGGCCCCGGCTGTCAATTCGTCAGGACCACCGTGAATCCTTTTCCTTGGCTGTCTGCCTGTGCCATCGCGGGCAGCTTGGCCGGCGGGCCCATCTGGGCCCAGCCTACCGCATCCTCGCGAGGCCCCGAGGGCGTCCCCGCGACGGCGCCTGGCCCGGTTGCCGACCTCGTCACCCTCCGCGCAGCACAGGACGCCGCATGGCAACGCGCGGTCGCAGCGCGTGAAAGCGAAGGCCAGCGCCGCCGTGCCGAAGCCGACCGTGCCGTTGCAGGCAGCTTCTGGGCTGCGCCACCGTCCCTGGAACTGAGCCACCGCGACGACCGCCTGCAGAGCAACGCCGGCCGGCGCGAGACCGAGATCGGCGTGGCCGTTCCCCTGTGGCTGCCCGGCCAAAGGGCGGCCCGCGCGGGCGCTGCCGACGCGGCTGCGGCACAGGCCCTGGCAGCCGAGCACGTGGCCCGCTTGCGCTTGGCCGGAGAACTGCGCGAAACGGCATGGCAGCTCGCTGCCTCGCAGGCTGCGCTGGCCCAGGCCAACGCCCAGGCCCAAGGGCTGAAGCAACTCGCCGACGATGTCGAGCGCCGCGTGCGTGCCGGTGACCTGGCGCGTGCCGATGCCCTGGCCGCCCAGGCCGAGCAGCTCGCAGCCGCTGCGCAACAGGCCGAGGCGCGTCAGCGCGTGCAGGCCGCACGCGCGCGCTGGACCCTGCTGACCGGCCTGGCCGCAGAGCCCGACCTGACGGCGGCGGCGAATGACGTGGCGCCGGGCTCTGCGCCACCCCATCCGGAACTGCAGCTCGCCAGCCAGGCCACCGAACTGGCGCGGCAGCGCGTGGAGTTGGTGCGCCGCTCGCGCCGCGACGCGCCCGAGCTCAGCGTCGGCGTACGACAGGACGTCCCGGGCCGGGCCGAGGCCTCGCAAGGCAGCCTGGTCGTCGGCCTGCGCCTGCCCTTCGGTACCGACGACCGCAACCGACCTCTGGAAGCGGCGGCACTGAGCGAGCTGGACGTGGCCCAGACCCACGAGCAGCGCCTTCGCGAACGCGTGGACAGCGACACCGCTGCCGCACGCGATGCGCTGCGCTTTGCGCAGGCGCAGCTCGACGCCGAGACCGCGCGCTCCCGCCTGCTGCGCGAACGCGCCGCACTGATCGACAAGTCCCTCCGTGCCGGCGAGACGCCGCTGCCCGACCTGCTGCGCGCGCTCGCCGCCGCGGCACAGGCCGACAGCGCCGCCGCCCGCCAGACCGCCGCGCTGGGCCTCGCCCGCGCGCGCCTCCAACAAACCCTCGGACTCCTGCCATGAACCTACTTCACACCCGCTGCGCGCCGCAGCACCTGATGGCCGCTGCCCTGAGTGCGCTGCTGCTGATCGCCACTACGTCTACCCTGGCCGCGCCCGGCGCCCACGGCCCCAACGGTGAACATCTGGACGGACCGACCACGATGCGTGCGGCAGCAGCGTTGCCCCGCCTCGAAGCCAAGTCGGAAGCCTTCGAACTGGTGGCCACGCTGTATGGCCGCGAGTTATCGGTGCTGATCGATCGCTACGACACCAATGAGCCCGTGCTCAACGCCGCGCTGGAAGTCGAGAGCGGAGGCGTCAAGGCCAAAGCCACCTTCCACGCGGACCAGGGGGACTACGCCGTAGACGACCCCAAGCTGCTGGCATTGCTGCAAGCGCCTGGCGAACACGGCCTGGTCTTCACGCTGCTGGCCGGCAAGGACGGCGACCTGCTCGATGGCACGCTGGTGACCGCGGGGGGCACCAGCGCCGCCGCTGCCTTGGCCGCGAAGAACGAGCACGGACACGCGCACGGCACCGACGACCACGGCCATGGGCACGACCACGAACTGGAACGTGCCGCATGGATCGGCGCCGGTGTCGCGGCGCTGGGTCTGATCGGCGGCATTGCCTGGTGGCGCCAACGGCGCCGCGATGCCGGCAAGCTGCAGGGAGGTCTGTAATGCAGAATCAAGCTCACCCACAGCGCCGACAGTCCGTGATCGCCGCCATGGCGCTGGTCGCCGGTCTGGTCGGATTGTCGCCAGCGCACGCTGCACCCGGCGCGCACGGACCCAACGGCGAGCACCTCGACGCACCCGGCGCGGCGGTCAACGCCTCTGGCCTCGCCCGCTTGCCCGATGGCAGCGTCAACGTGCCCAAGCTCGCCCAGCGTCGCATGGCCATCCGCACCGTGCTCGCCCCGGAGACGGAGGCCGCAGCCACTGTCGAAATGCCGGGCCGCGTGGTCATGGACCCGAACGCCAGCGGGCGCGTGCAGGCCGTGCACGGGGGCCGCATCGAGCCCGGGCCCAAGGGCCTGCCGGTCGCGGGCCAAGCCGTGAAGCGGGGCGATGTGATGGCTTTCGTGCGCCACCACGCCGAGCCCTATGCCCTGGGCGCGCAGCAGGCCCAACTGTCCGAGCTTCGCGCGCAGCGCAAGCTGGCCGAGCAGCGTGTGCAACGCCTGGAAGGCCTGGAGGGCACGGTGCCGCGCAAGGAGATCGATGCAGCGCGCGTCGAGGCGACGAGCCTGGCCGAGCGCGAGCGCAGCATTGGCGGCAGCCTGACATCCCGCGAAGCCTTGACCGCACCGGTCAGCGGCGTGATCGCCCGTGCCGACCTCGTCGTCGGCCAGGTCGTCGAGTCGCGCGACGTGCTGTTCGAAGTGGTGGACCCGGCGCGCATGCTGGTCGAGGCCACCACCGCCGACGCCAGCCTGGCCGCCCGTGTGGCCGGAGCGTCGCTGCAGGGCATGCCGGACGTGGCGCTGCGCCTGCTGGGTGCATCGCGCTCGATGCGCGACGGGGTGCTGCCGATCACGTTCGCCGTGAGTGCATCCAAGCCGGGCGCTGCCTTGCCACTCGCCATTGGCCAGCCAGTCACCGTCGTCGCGCAATCGAAGGACCGCATCAAGGGCGTGGTGTTGCCGGGGCAGGCCGTGGTGCGCAACCCGTCCAACGAGCCCATCGTCTGGATCAAGTCGGGCGCCGAGCGCTTCATCCCGCAGCCAGTGCAGTTCCGGCCGCTCGATGCGAACACGGTCGTGATCACCCAGGGCCTCAGCGCGGACAACCGCGTCGTGGTCCAGGGCGCGCCCTTGATCGCGCAGATCCGCTGAACGGGGACGACACACCATGTTCAACTGGATCGTTCGCACCAGCCTGCACAACCGCCTGTTCGTGCTGGCGGTGGCGGCGCTGTTGATGGCCTACGGCGCGCTGACGGCCTGGCGCACGCCGGTCGACGTCTTCCCCGACCTCAACAAGCCGCTGATCACCGTGCTCACCGAAGCCGGGGGCATGGCGCCGGAAGAGGTCGAGCAGCTCGTCACCTTTCCGTTGGAGACGGCGCTGAACGGCATGCCGGGCGTGACGCGCGTGCGCTCGACGTCGGGCGTGGGCCTGTCGCTGGTCTATGCCGAGTTCGCGTGGGGCACCGACATCTTCCGCAACCGCCAGCTGGTCGCCGAGCGGCTGGCCCTGGTGCGCGCGCAGATGCCCGGTGACATCACGCCGGTGATGGGGCCGGTGTCGTCGATCATGGGCGAGGTCATGCTCGTGGCCTTGCCGCTGACCCCGGGTGATGGCAAGACAGTAGTCGCCACACCGATGCAGGCCCGCGAGTACGCCGACTTCGTGCTGCGCCCACGCCTGCTGTCGATCCCCGGCGTGTCGCAGGTCATTCCCATCGGCGGCGAGGTGCGCACCTTGCGCGTGGCCCCCGACACCGCGCGCCTGGCGCAGTTCGGCGTCTCGCTCACGCAGGTGGAGCAGGCGCTCAAAGGCTATGCCGGCAACGCGGGAGGGGGCTTCATCGACCTGAACAGCCGCGAGTACCTGATCCGGCATCTGGGCCGGACCAACCGCGCAGAGGACCTGGCAGGCATCGCGGTGGCCTGGAAGGACGGCCGCGCGATCCTGCTAGAGCAGGTGGCCACCGTCTCCTTCGCCGCCGCACTCAAGCGCGGTGATGCCGGCTACAACGGCCTGCCGGCCGTGGTGATCAGCATCCAGAAGCAGCCCGATGCCGACACCGTGAAGCTAACCGCACAGATCGAGATCGCGCTGTCTGAACTGAAGGCAGGCCTGCCCAAGGGACTGGCCGAGCCCCGCGTGCTGT
>JANNKS010000423.1:0-15109 GCA_031396425.1 Rhizobacter sp.
CTGGCGGGCGCGCTGCGCAATGCAGAAGAACGTGGCACGCGCGCCGAACGCATCGAGCAGGTCGAGCAGTGCAGGTGTGACCGCCGGGTCGGGGCCGTCGTCGAAGGTGAGCGCCACTTCGCGGCGTGCGGCGGCCGAGGCCGGCAGTGCACGGATGTTGGCGCCCAGCCAGTTGCAGCGCGGCAGCAGGCCGGCTGCGGTCAGGACCGCCTGGTTGACGGCGATCGCGCCGAGCGCCCAGGGCCACAGCGACGGCACCGGTGCCACCGCGAGTCCGGCGCCGACGTGGCACGCGACGCTGGCCTTGATCAGCAAAGGGGCGCGCCAGGGCGAGGCAGGCGCGTTGGGCAGGGGAAGGCGGGTCGGCATGCGTTCGCGGTGTCGCTTCGGATCGGTGGGGAGCAGGCCGTCGGTATCGCGGTGGATGGCGCACAAAGCACGCCGACCTTGATTTTCCCATAGCGATCAGCGGGCCTCGCGCGCCGGGGGGATGAACACCGCCGACAGCACCAGACACAGCAGCGCGCCGGGCGCCACCACCTGCCCGATCGAATGCAGCGCAGGCAGGCTGGACAGCGCGAGCAAGCCGAACGACAGCACGGTGGTCAGGTTGGCGAGCAACAAGGACGCCAGCGTGTCCGGGTCGGGCCGCCCCTGCTGACGCAAGTGATCGAAGAACAGCGCGTAGTTGGAGCCGATCGCCACCACCAGCAACAACCCCACCAGGTGCAGGATGCCCATCGCGACACCGCCCACGGCGAGTGCTGCCACCACCAGCAGCAGTGCAGCGGCGATCGGCTGGCACACGCGCGCCAGGCGCCGCGCGCTGCGCAGGTGCAGCGCCAGCAGCGCCAGCACCGCCGCCGCGCCCAGCGCCGCCTGCCAGGCGGCTTCGTGCAGGTAGCGCTGGTACATCGTGTCGAGCTCGGCCTTGATGTTGAGCAGCTGTGCCTGTGGCACGCCGGCCAGGGCCTGGCGCAACAACGCGGCGTCCACACCCTGTGCGCCGGCGTGCAGGTTGATCAGGGCGCGCCACGGCCGCGTCGTGGAGCCGGGCTGCAACATCGCGTCCAGCGCACTCGCCAGCGGCGTGCCGGCGAGCGAAGCGCGGGTCAGTGCGGGCTGACTGCGGGCGGCTTGAACGTCGTCGACGAAGGCGTCGAAACGCGCGGCCTTCACCGGGCCGGAGGCCGTGGCGTCGAGCAAGGCCTGGCGCAGCGTGGTCGCATCCGGCAGCGCGGCGCGGCGCTCGAGTTGTGTACGGGGGCTGGGCAGCAGCCGGGCGGGCGACTCAAACCCGAGCAACACGCCCTGGTTCACCAGCCGGTCCAGCCCAACGCCCGCAGCTTCAGCGCGCTCCAGCGCCTCGGCCTCGCTGCCGGCCGTGATCACGACCAGGCTGCCCGGCTCGGTGCTGCCCAGGTCGGCGCGCAACGCAGCGTCGAGCCGCAGATCGGCCGCGCTGATCGGGCTGAGTGAGCTCAACTCGCCGCGCCAGGGCGACGGCAACAACAGCAACGCGGCAACGGCGACCAAGGTGCCTGCGGTCGCTGCGACGACGGCCCAACGCTTCGACAGCTGGGCCACTGCGGTTTCGGCGCAACGTGCCAGCCTGCGCCGCAGGCCCTGGCCAGCCGCGTGCTGCGGGGCGATGTGCGGAAACACGTAGCGGGTGGTCAGCGCCGCGGCGACGAGGCCGGCGATCGAAAACGCGCCGAGTTGCGCCAGCCCGCCGAAGCCCGAAAACAGCAACGCCGCGAAACCGCACACCGAAGTCCACAGGCCGAGTCGCACCGTCGGCCAGTGCGTGGTCACCCATCGGCGCGCGAGGGTCTCCGCGCTTTCAGGCTCAACACGACGCTCGGGACCGCTGGGCGGGAACTCGGCGCGCACAGCCTCGTCCGTTGCGGCGAGGGCTGGCTTGCCGGCCTGGGCCTGGATCAGGTAGTAGATCGCGTAGTCGACCGCCTCGCCGATCAGCGTGGTGCCGAAACCCAGCGTGATGCCGTGCACCTGGCCGAAGCCCAGGCTGACTGCTGCGATGCCGGCCAGCACACCGGTGGCCACCGGCAGCATCGCGGTGGCCAGGCCGCGCAGTGAACCCAAGGCGGCCCACAGCAGCAGCACCATCAGCACAGTGGCGGCGATTGCGAGCCGTTCCACCTCGGCCTTGATGGTGGCGCGGCTGCTCACGCCAAAACTGCCGGCGCCCGAGATGGCCAGGCGCAGGCCTTGTTGCTTGAATGGCTCGAAGCTGTGGCTGATCAGCGCCATCGCGCGCTCCTGGCCGTCCAGGTCGCCACCCTCGGCGCGGGCGGTGGCGACCAGCACCGCGCGCTCGGCCTGGCGCGACACCCACACGCCACCCTCCATGCGCGGGCCGTTGCTGCCGCCCATTGCCTCCATCAGGCGCAATGACTCGCCGGTGGGGTCTCGCCACAGGGTCTGCTTGACCAGGGCGCCGGCTGGCGTGCCAAGCAGCGACAGACTGTCGGCGATGCCCTCGCGCAAGCCGTCGCTGCTGAAACGCTGCGCATCGACCGCCGGGCTCAGCAGGTAGCGGTGCGCGAACAGGTTTTCGCCTGCCGCGCGCCAAGCTTCGGTGTCGCCGTTGAGCACGGCGTCGAAGGCGCCACTGCTGCGCAACTGAGTGGCCAACGCAAGCGACGCCTGGGCGCGCTGTTCGGCCTGGCCGCCTTCGATGCCGATCAACAGCAGGCGGGCCGCGTTGCCGGTGCTGATCTGTTCGAGCAGCAGGGCCTGTTCGGGGCTGGGCCGGGCCGGCAGAAACGCCGACACGTCGGCGACATACACGCTGCGCGCCGCGATCAATGCGGCCGCGACGACGCCGAGCGCCCACACGAGCACTGCGGCGCGCCCACCCCAACCCTTGAAACGCAACAGGGCGCGCGCCATCGTCGCCGCGTCAGGGGCGCGCGGGCGCCGCCGGTGACTGCGTGCGCGGCGCAACCGGTTCGATCGTCATCACCGATCGGTCGCCGTCGGGCAGCACCACCTGCACCTCGCGCACCACGCCGGCCTGCCCGCTCACCGTGATCGAGCGCACTTGGGCGAGCAGCCGCCAATCGCGCGGCGCCAGTTCCAGGCGCCATTGGCGTGCATCGCCCGACACACTCGCCTTGAAGAAACGTTCCAGCGCATCGCGGTTGCCCGTCAGCGTGCCGCGAATCGCTTCCACGATCAGCGCCGCTTCCGGGTTCGCATCAAGGGCCAGCGTGCGGGTGCGGCCGCCCTGCGTCAACGTGAGCTGGTTGCCCACCACGGCGACGCGTTCGCGGCGTGGCTTGAGTGTTTCGCGCACGAAGGTGTCGGGTGCTTCGAACGACAGGCGTCCCGACGACTCCAGGGTCTGCTCGAGCATTGCGATCTGGCGCCGTTCGGTGAACAGCGCCTCTCCGGCGGGCGTCTGCGCCAGAGTGGTCATCAATTCGGCAAGGCCCACAGGTGCCTGCGCAACCGCGCGTGTGGGCACGACGAAGGCCGCCAGGAGGATTGCAAACGCGAGCGAACCGAAGGCAAAGCACGCGCCCAAGGTGTCGCGCGGCCCAGGGGCGGTGCAACGCTCAGGGCTGCTTCGCAATCGTTTCATGGTCCCAGAAATCGAAGAAGTTGAACCAGTTGTCCGGCACTTCGAAACACAGCGCTTCGAGGGTCGCAACGAAATGCTGCAGCGCCAACCGGATGCGTTCGTCCTGAGTGCTTCCAGCCTGCGGGCGCTGGCTGAAATCGCCCAGCGCTTCGAAGCGGATCTGGTAGCGGTTACCGCCCAGGTACAGGCCGGTCATGAACACGATCGGTCGGCGCAGCAGCGCGGCGAGCCGATAGGGCCCGTCGGAGAAGAGCGCCGGCTGGCCGAGAAACGGCAATCGATGGGTGTGCGATCGACCGCCTGCACCGGGCAGGGTGCGGTCGGCCAGCAGGCCGGCCACGCCGCCCTGGTCGAGCCAATCGCGCAATTGCAGCATCGCGTCGATCCGGCCGAGCGCGATCAGGTGCAGGTTCGCATGCGGCGCAATCGCTTCCAGCGTGGCGTTGATGAGGCGTGCGTTCTCCTCGTACATCACCAGGGCGACGCGCAGGCCGTGCTGGTCGCCGACCGTGCGCAAGGCCTCGAAACTGCCGAAGTGCGCACCGATCAGCAACGCGCCTTTGCCGTCCGCCATCGCGGCCTTGACAGCCTCGGCACCGACCACGCTGATGTCGAACAACTCGTGTCGGCCCTGCAGCAGGTAGACCCGGTCGAGCACGGTGGCGGCGAACGCATGCAGGTGGCGATAGACATCGGTCCAGCGCGCCGGGCGGCGCAGGGCCAGGGTGAGATAGGCTCTCGAAGCGCGCCGCGCCGCACTGCCGGTCAGCAGGAAATACAAGGTGATGGGGTGCAGCACCGTGCGCGCGACACGGCGGCCGGCGCTCAACGCGATCCAGCGCATCACGCGCAGCACCCAGAGCTGGCTGCGCTCGCGTTGGCGCGTCCAGGGCGGCGCAGGCACGGCGGGCGTGGGTGCGCTCATGGCCCGCCGGTCTTGGGCAAGGCAGGCCAGGCGGCGGATTCGAATTCACCGCTCGCCGCCAGCCGCCCGCCATGCCGGACTTCGAAACGAAGGCGTGAAGCCGCTTCGTCGAACTGCACCGACAGTTCGGCCGGTGGCACGACCGGCTCGAAGAACTTGACCGTCGCGATCTGCGGCCTGGCGCCGATCCGGGCCGCCAGCGCGGGCCTTGCGAGCGCGGCCTCGATCACCTCGGCCAGCAGCAGCACGCCGGGCACCACCGGTTGACCGGGAAAATGCCCCGCCATGGCCGGGTGCTGGGCGGTTACCGAAAAGTGGGCAGACAACATCGAATCGGCGCGAGGCGTC
The DNA here is from genome assembly GCA_031396425.1 of Rhizobacter sp. Taxonomy (GTDB): domain Bacteria; phylum Pseudomonadota; class Gammaproteobacteria; order Burkholderiales; family Burkholderiaceae_C; genus JAEMQF01. The sequence goes on from JANNKS010000423.1 coordinate 4,884, forward strand.
GGCTCATTCGGGCTGGGCTGAACCCGCCGACAACAGCTGCTGAGCGGCCCAGGTGGCCAGGCGCGCGTTCGGCAACTTGCCGGTCGCGTCGCGCGGTAACGAATTCACCCAGACGATGCGGCGCGGCAGGAACGCCGCGTCGATACGCTGGCGCAGCGCGTCGAGCAGCTGAGGACGACTGAGGTGCGGTGCGACCACCAGCGCCACCATGCGCATCACTTCACCCGGATGGCCCACGCCTTCGGGTGGCAGCCAGAACACGCCGTCTTGCACACCGTCGATCGCGTTCAGGTGGAAGTTCAGGTGGCTCAGCGAGCTGCGCTTGCCGGCAATGTTGATCAGGTCGTTGCTGCGGCCGAGCAGGCGGAAGTGCGTGTTGTCCTGCAGTTCGAGCAGGTCCGCCAAGGGTGTCGGTTCGGGAACGTGGCCGCCACTGACGATGGATTGTTCACCGTCGCCGGCGAGCGTCAGCGCGTCGAAAGTCTGCCAGGTCGCGCCCTGTGTGGTGCGCCGCGTGGCCACCTGTCCGGCTTCGGTGCAGCCATAGATTTCGATCAGCGGCGCGCGCAGCGCGGTTTCGGCGCGCGCGGCGAGTTGCGGCGCCAGCGGCGCGGTGGCGCACACGGTCAGCGCCATCGGCGGCAGGCTCACGCCCGAATCGAGCAAGGTCTTCAAGTGCAGCGGCGTCGTGACCAGCATGCGCGGTTGCGGCAGGCGCGCCAACGCGGTGGCAATGTCGGCCGGATAAAAAGGCCGCGCTGCATCGAACGCGGCGCCGGCCAGCAGCGCCACCAGCAGGCTCGATTCGAAGCCGTACATGTGTTGCGCCGGCACGGTGGCGACCAGGTTCACGCCGCCCAGGCTGTCCAGCCCGGCCAACTCGGCCAGGCGCGCGGCGCCGGCCTGGGCATTGCGCCACAGCAAACCCCAGGTCTTGCGGTGCGGCTGGGGCTCACCGGTCGAGCCCGACGTCATGACCCGCGCCGCCACCATGGTCGGCTCGAGCATGGCCAGATCGTCGGCGGCTCGGGCTGCGCGTCGCTCGGGTGCCGGCCATGACAGACGGTGCGTGCCATGGCGCTCGACGTCATCGGTGATCACGTACAGGCCGGGGAACTGCTTCGCCAGCCGCGCCAGCAGATCGGGCGTGTGATTCGGCGGCAGCAGGTTGTCCTGCCCACGCAGCATCGCTGCGCCCAGACCGATCGCGAAACGATACCGGTCGGCGCTCAGGTTGAGCATGTGCCCCGCCGCTGGCAACTGCGATGCCAATGAGGCCACGTCGGCCAGGTAGCGGCGGCGCGAGATCGGCTCGCCCTGGACCCACGCCAACGGCGCATCGAGGTCGGCGCCAGGGATCAGGGGCAGGCCGGCGATCATGGTTTGGCCAGGCCGCTGTGATTCGGCGCTTGTGCAGCCGGTGGCGTGGAACGGCGCGCATAGGCGGCGATCACCTGAACCATCCTGACGCGCTCGAATTCGGGGTGCAGCCGATAGCGCAGCAGATGCTCGCCGCCGAACATCAGCGCCACCGCAAGGGGAGTCAGCCAGTTCGCAAACGTGGCCCAGGCGTCGAAGGGCGCGAACAGGAACAGGGCCACCGACATCGCGGCCATTCCGATGAAGTACAGCACCCAGGCGATCGTGACCTTGCGCGAATAGCGCGCCATGGCCGGCGTGAGGTGGCCGTGAACGTGCCGCGCCACGCTGCTGATCAGGGCCTCCGAGCCGCGCCGCAGGCTGATGCCGAACAGCGCCGCCAGGGCGAGGTGAATCACCACATGCTGGCCGACGAACAGCCAGCGCTGCGGCACACCCTGACCAAGCGCTGCGTTCAATCCCAGTGCGGCCAGCACTGCCAGGCCGACCAGCGCCACCACGCGTTGGCGCGCGCCCCAGGCCATCCACACGATCAGCATCAGCATCGGCGCGAGCAAGGCCACTGCGTTCCAGCTGGATGGCGGCGCCGCGGTCATGAGCCAGTGCGACGCCCAGACATAGAGCAGACCGGCCAGAGCGCCCATCACCAGCCGGGCCGTGATGCGCATGGCTTAGAGCGTGCGATGCGCCGCAATGTGCTCGGCCAGGCTGGCCAGTGAGGTGAAGATGCGCACGTTGCCTTCGTCGTCGGAACGCAACTGGAAGCCATAGCGCTGCGACACCACCAGCGCCACTTCCAGGATGTCGATCGAGTCCAGCCCCAGGCCTTCGCCATACAGCGGTGCCGCCGGGTCGATGCTGGCGGGTGGGAGATCCAGGTTGAGGGCTTCGACCAGCAGCGCAGCCACTTCGAGCTGCAGGGGGTTCAGGGCAAGAGTCATTCGGTTCGGCAGGTGAATGGCGCCGGCCACAAGAAGTGGGCGATTTTATCAGAGCGAAGCGCGCTGTTTTTGGTCCTTCCCATAGGGGCCGGCGGCGCCTGCCTCGAGGGCTATCATCGTGCGCCACCGATGAACATTCGCGCCCGCCGCATTGAGTCGCTTTCAACCGCCCGAACCCCTGTGAACCCACCCTCCAACGCTTCGAGCGAGTCTGCCTCCGACCTGGTGCATCTGCCCCACAGCGCGCTCAACGCGTATTACGCCGAAGGCGACGCCCAGGCACGTCAGACCTTTCTGCGCCAGACCTTCGACGCCACCGCGCCCGACTATGACCAGCTCGAGAAGATCCTCGGCCTGGGTACCGGTTCGTGGTACCGGCGCCAAGCCTTGCAACGCGCCGGCCTGCAGCCGGGCATGGACGTGGTCGACGTCGGCATGGGCACCGGCCTGGTGGCACGCGAGGTCCTGCGCCTCACGAACCAGCCCGAACGGCTGATCGGCGTCGACCCGAGCCCGGGCATGCGTGCGCAGGCGAACCTGCCGGGTGCCGTGCGATGCATCGATGGCTGGGCCGAAAAGCTGCCCTTGCCCGATGCCAGCGCCGACTTCATCGTGATGGGCTATGCGCTGCGTCACATCGCCGACCTGGCCGCCGCGTTCGCCGAATTCCGTCGGGTCCTGAGGCCGCACGGGCGCGTGCTGGTGCTGGAAATCTCCAAGCCCGCCGGCGCGATGGCCACGCGCGCGCTCAAGGTGTACATGCGCACCGCCGTGCCGTTGTTGGCCCGGATGGTGTCGCGCCAGGCGAGCACGCCGATGTTGTGGCGCTATTACTGGGACACGATCGAAGCCTGCGCGGCGCCCGAGGCGGTGCTGCGCACGATGACCGGTGTGGGCCTGTGCGATGCGCGGCGCGGATTGGCCTTGGGCATCTTTTCCGAGTACACCGCGCGTCGCTGAGCTCAGTCGATCTTCGCGCCGCTGGCCTTCACGGCCACCTCGTACTTTGCAAGTTCGCTTTTCACAAATGCCGCGAAGGCCTCGGGTCTTGAGGGCATCGCTTCGGCCAGCAGACTGGCCAGCAAGCGGACCACTTCGGGGGACGCCAGCGCCTCGACGAACGCCTGATTCAGGCGCGCCGTCACCTCGGGGCTGAGGCCAGCCGGGCCGAAGACGCCGAACCAGGTGTTGATGTCCAGCCCCGCGAGGGCCGGCAGGCTTTCCGCCAGCGTGGGCAATTCGGGCATCGCGCTGGAGCGTCGCGCCGTGCTGACAGCCAGCGCACGCAGACGGCCCGCCTTGATGTTGGCCGAGGCTGCGGCCAGATTGTCAAAACTGAGGTCGACCTGGCCCGCGATCAGCGCCAACTGGGCCGGGTTGCCGCCCGCGTACGGAATGTGCACCATGAACGCGCCGGTGCGCGCCTTGAACATCTCACCTGCCAGGTGGCCGGCGCTGCCGTTGCCGCCTGAGCCATAGTTGAGTTGGCCTGGGTGACTGCGTGCGTAGGCCACCAGATCGGCCACGCTGCGCACGCCCAGGCGGTCCGCCGCCGCCGGGTTGATCACCAGCACGTTGGGCACCTGGGCCACCCCGGTGATCGGCGTGAAGTCGCGGATCGGGTGATAGGGCAGCCGGGCGTACAGCCATGGGTTGATGGCGTGCGTGGCCACCGCACCCATCACCAGCGTGTTGCCGTCGGGAGCCGCCTTGGCCACCGCATCGGCACCGATGTTGCCGCCCGCACCCGGTCGGTTTTCGACGATCACGGTGCCGAGCGAAACGCGCACCCGTTCCGCCAAAGCGCGCGCCACGCTGTCCAGCGGGCCGCCGGGCGGGTAGGGGACCACAAGCCGCATCGCTTGCGGCTGTGCCAGTGCGGTTCGGAAAGCCAAGCCGGCGAGAACTGCCGTGAGCAGCGCGTGACGTCGTCGCATTCGATTCCATGCCTCCATGAACGGCGGTGCACCTTCGCGCTGCACCCGATGGGTGAGCCATTGACCCGCCACCCCCGTGAACGAGTGCCCAAGTTCGACAAATCACGGCGGCTTCGGCCGCGCAAATTCTTTAGAGTAACCAAGCGTATCGTAGTCGCCCGCGGTGGGTTGGCGCATACACATCGAGGAGCACTGCGATGAACTTGATTTCGATCCTCCGGCCTGCGCCCTGGGCGGTGCGAGCGACTCAGGGCGTGGCCCTGGCGGCGGCCTTTGCATGGCTGCCCGGCTGCCTCGCCACGGCGCCGACGATGGGCGAATCCAAGGGCACGGTCACCGGTGCAGCGGGTGGAGAAACGAAACAAGGGGCGAACAGCAAACTGGCCAGTTGCGATGAAACCCTGGGAACACTGGCGGTGCAGGAGGATCAGCGCGCGCCGTGGTATTCCGAACTGCGCCGCTACAACCTCGGTTCGACGATCCCGGTGTTGCGCCTGATGATTCAGCAAAGCAATTGTTTCGTCATCGTCGAACGCGGTGGCGCGATGAACAATGTCATGAAGGAGCGGGCGCTGGAGCAGAGCGGCGAAACGCGCGAGGGCAGCAATTTCGGCAAAGGGCAAATGGTGGCGGCGGACTACACCATGAGTCCCGCGATTCAGTTCTCCGGCAAGACAGGTGGGTCCCGCGCTGGCATAGGCGGAGCGGGGGTGCTGGGTGTCGTGGGGGCCGTCGCTGGCAGCATGAGCACGAACGAGGCCTCGACGACGCTGCTCCTGATCGACAACCGCTCCAGCGTGCAGATCTCTGCGGCCGAGGGCAGCGCGAAGAACTTCGACTTCGGCTTCTTTGGCGCTGCGTTCACCGGCGGCCTGGCCGGTGGCGGTGGGGGCTACTCGAATACGCCGCAGGGCAAGGTCGTCACAGCAGCATTCGCCGATTCCTACAACCAGATGGTCACCGCGCTGAAAAACTACAAGGCGCAGACCGTCAAGGGCGGGCTGGGCACCGGCGGGCGCCTGGGCGTGTCCGGTGGGACAACCGAGGCGTCGAAGGAAGTTGGCGGCGCGGCAGCGGCGGCGGTGGAGACCAAGGCAACCGCCGCCACGGCGGAATCGAAACCGGCGGCAAAACCTGCAGCAAAACCTGCGGCCAAGCCGGTCCCCAAGAAGCCAGTCAAGGCCGAAACCCCGAAGACGAACTAGTCTGGGCCTGGGCCGGGCCCAAGGCCGGGGACGTCGACCCCTGGCCGCGGGTTGCAGCGCTGGGCAGCGCATGGGGGACTTCGCCGGCGGGCGAGTCACGGGTTGGCGCGACGCCAATCGCGCGAGGGTCCAGTGTCAGGTTTTGCTGGCCGGCGCATCTTTGCGCAGGCGCTGGCGCAGCGACATCCCGGCGCGCAGCGCCAGGTGCATCGATCGCCCGAGCATTGAATCGCGAAACATCATGTGGCAATGGACGGGGGTCGCTTCAGGTTTCCACAGCTGCGCCCACGGTGGGTTGGTGACGAAGCTCAGGCGATTCAACGCCGGGTCGGCGCAGACGCTCTCGATCGTGTGTTGCATGATCAGATGACCTGGCGCCAGCGCGGCATGGGCGGGCGCATAGCCGATCTTGAGCAAACTGAGTTGCTGGTTCGACACCAGCCCGAATTGCGCCGCGATCACGTGGCCGTTGAGTCGGAGCAGGTTGATGCGGCAAGACCCCTGCGACCCGAACTCGAGTGACAGGCTGCGATAGAACGCCACCAGCTCGTCATGCAACCGGATCGCCGAGCCTTCGGCGACTTTCCATCCCGAGCCTTCCACTTCGAAGAAGGCCTGCAGCGCTGCATCGAGTCGAGCGGGTTCGGTCACGACCTCGTAGCTCAGCGGGCCCTGTTCGCGGGCGCGGCGCAGCAGCCGTTTCACGTTCGTGGTGTGGCTGCGGCTCACATTCCTCAGCGCGTGGGCGGTGTCCTGGCTGCAGTCCAGCCACAGGGTTGGTGGGTGAGGCCGGGTGATGCTGCGCATCTGCCCTTTGCTGCTCGACAGCAGGCGAGCGAGCGATGCATCGGCGCTCACGCTGCGCGCCAGGATGAGTGACGAGCGCAAGTCGCGCTGGTCCTTGAACCACGCGTTGAAGGCGGTCCAGAGTGCGTCGGCGTGGCCGGCGATGGACACATCCGACAGGTGCATGTGGTCCCCGCTGATCAGCCGGCCTGCGCGCAGCGTGAAGCCAGCCAGGCGGTGCGACGTTTCTTCGAGGACGAAGACGCCTTCGAGCCGTCCGGCGCGGCGCGCGGCGATGAGGTGCACCTGGTCGGGCTGCTCGGCCAACGTGGTCAAGTAGGTTCTGATCCAGCCGGGCGACTGCAGATAGGTCGAACCCGGCAGCTCGTCGAGCCAGGCTTGCCAGTCGGCGCGCAGCGCATTCAGGCCGACCAGGCCGCGGCTGAGCTGGAACGACCAGAGTTTGATGTCGCTGGTGGGACTTGCACTCGCCAAGGCGAGATCGCCGACCATGCCACCAAACTGGGAATTGACGCCATTCATCGTTGGGGGCTCGGGGCGGCAGGGTGAGCGGGCTCGGGCGAGCCACGGAGAGTCGAACGGAGAGCGAAGCGAAAGGCGAAACGGAAAACGATGCGGCGCTTGATATCGATCAACCAGACGCCGTTGGCCTGCGCGGAACCAGTGCCGCGCATACGATCAACCCGATCGACCACACCGAAGATAGCCGCCACGGCAACCGAATGCGTGTTTGTGACCGGCCCAGGTGTGCCCAAGTGGACAGGTTCGCAAGGACGTGTGTCAGGTTTCACCGCTGGTGATGGCACAGGCGGGCATTGATGTGCGACGCGACCGATGTCACACCCGCCACACCCGGCGACGGCGTCGCTGTGCTCGAACCTGGCCAACACCATCAGAAACCCGTTTCTTCGCGGGGCCCAATGCGATGCAGTAGAGTCGGGGTCATGGGTTGGTCGATCCGAACGCTGTTGATTTGGTTGCTGGTGCTGTCGGTTCCCGCGCAGGGGGCTGCAGCCGCAACCATGCTCATGTGCGCTCCGAATCACCACGCCGGCGGAGCGGGCGCATCGATGGTGCACGTGCAGGCCGGCGGGCTGTCAAGCGCTTCGCGGCTTGATCGCTCCCACGCTCACTCGAATGATCAGGCGCAACACAGCACTGCGACGCATGCCGCGCACGACCACGACCACGCCATGGCTGACGCACCGGCCGCTGGTGAAGCATCGGCGCCGGCCCAGGGCATGCATGCCGGCCACCACAAGTGCAGCGCCTGTGCCTCGTGCTGCTCGGTCAGCGCCATGCTGAGCCCGGTGCTTGCTGTACCCGTGCCGGACTTCGCGCCCACGGTGTTTTCCGTCGTCGTCCCGAACGTCGAAGCGTTCAGCGCCGACGGGCCCGACCGCCCCCCCCGAATCATCCTCGCTTAACCGGCCGCCTCGCCGCGTGCGCTGCACGCGGCTGCCCGCCGGGTTCTGTCTCGTCCTCGCTGCGTTTGCAGCCGAGGAGCACTCAGGCATTCACGCGAGGATTCCATGCAAACTTCCCTTTCGCGCCGGCACCTGGCCCGGCCTTCGCGCCGTGCATTCCGGCCATCGCCGCGGGGCTGGTCCGGTGGGCGCATAGCGCGCGCGCTGCCGGGCCTGTGGCTCACCATTGCGCTGGGGGCGACGGCTCAGGCGCAGCCAATGCCACCCGGCGCACGCCCGGACCCGCTCGACCCGAAAGCGAGCGTGCCGGCCATGCGTTATTCGTCGTCACTGGCGCAGCACCGCAGCGGCGGCGATGCGAAGCCGGTTTCCTGGAAGGAGGCGAATGACGCCGTCGCGCGCATCGGTGGCTGGCGCGTTTATGCGCGCGAGGCCCAGCAGAGCGACCCGGCAAGCACAGCCAAGCCCGCCACGGCGGCGCCGACGCCGAACCCGGGCGCGGTGCCCGCCGAACCGGCCCAGATCCAGCCTGCCGGGACCACCGGCCCAAGCAGCCACGGCGGCCACGGCGGCCACAAACAACCATGAAGGCCGGTGCAGTGAATATCATTGGCCGGAACCTTCCGACGCGCGAGCGCCATGCACGCTGGCTGCGCGCGTCGACCGTATTGGCAGGCGTTGCCGTGCTCGCAGGCTGCGCGACCTTCAGTTCCGACGGTGGGTTCGATGCGGTGAAACAGACCGCTAACGAGCGGCTCGGCAAGGACCTGAGCTGGGCGCGAACCGACGCCGAGCGGGACCGCATCGACACCCGGGTTGCCGAACTGCTGGCCAAGCCTCTGACGGTGGATGACGCGGTGCAGGTGGCGCTGCTCAACAACCGCGGCCTGCAAGCCACTTTCCAGGAACTCGGCATCACCGAGGCCGAAGTGGTGCAGGCTGGCCGCCTGCCCAACCCTGGTTTCAGCTTTGGCCGCCTGACCCGTGGCAGCGAGGTCGAACTCGAACGCGGCCTGCACCTCAACCTGGCGCGCCTGCTGGCGCTGCCCCTCATCGGCCAGATCGAGGCCCGCCGCTTCGAGCAGACCAAGGCCATGGTGGCGATGAACGTGCTCTCGCTTGCCGCTGACACGCGCAAGGCCTACGTGAATGCGCTTGCCGCCGAAGAGAGCGTGCGTTACATGCGCCAGGTGAAGCAGGCCGCCGAAGCGAGCGCCGAGTTGGCCCGCCGGATGGAGCAGGTCGGCAACTTCAACAAACTGCAGCGCTCGCGTGAACAGGCCTTCCACGCCGATGCGGCGCTCAACCTGGCGCGCGCTGAGCAGGCTCGAGCGGCGACGCGCGAGCGGTTGACGCGCCTGCTGGGCGTTTGGGGTGCGCAGGCGCAATTCGCCTTGCCCGAACGGTTGCCCGATCTGCCCAAGGACGCGCTTGACTTGCCCGACATCGAGCGCGTCGCACTGGCACAGCGCCTCGACGTGCAGGGCGCCAAGCTGGCCTCCGAGCAGACCGCGAAAAATCTGGGCCTGACCCGAACCACACGCTTCATCAACGTGCTGGAGTTGGGCCTGGTCCACAACAGCTCGAACCTCGAACCGACTCAGCGCGGCTACGAAATCAGCCTCGAACTGCCGCTGTTCGACTGGGGCAGCGCGCGCGTCGCGCGGGCCGAAGCGGTCTACATGCAGTCCTTGCACCGCGCGGCCGAGATGGCAATCAACGCGCGTTCGGAGGTGCGCGAGGCCTACACCGGCTACCGCTCGGCCTTCGACATCGCGCGCCATCACCGCGACGAGATCGTGCCGCTGCGCCAGCGCATCGCCGAAGAGAACCTGCTTCGCTACAACGGCATGTTGATCGGCGTGTTCGAACTGCTGGCCGACGCGCGTGCGCAGATCGCCAGTGTCAACAACTACATCGAGTCGTTGCGCGACTTCTGGATCGCCCAGGCCGATCTCGACATGGCGCTCATCGGCAAGCCCAGCCTGGGCATGCCCGCGGGCCCCGCGATCGCTGCCGAACCCGGCGCCGCCGCGCACTGAACCTCAAGGAAAAAACATGGTTTCCAGACGTAATTTCATCCACGGCGCAGGCGTAGTCACAGCGGCCGTGACCGCTTCTGCGGTCAGCAAGGTTGCGATGGCCGCGCTGCCCGAACCGGTCATCCAGACCAGGCCCGACACGATGCCGCCGCTCGTGCCCAACACCGGCAGGCCCTACAACGCCGTGGTCACGCTCAATGGCTGGACCTGCCCATGGCGAATGAACAACGGGGTCAAGGAGTTCCACCTGGTCGCCGAACCGGTGGTGCGCGAAATGACACCGGGCTTCAAGGCCCACCTGTGGGGCTACAACGGTCAGAGCCCTGGGCCGACGATCGAAGTGGTCGAAGGCGACCGGGTGCGCATCTTCGTCACCAACAAGCTCGGCGAGCTGACCAGCATCCACTGGCACGGCCAGCGTCTGCCCAACGGCATGGACGGTGTGACCGGCCTGAACCAGCCCGGCATCCCGCCGGGCAAGACCTAC
>JANNKS010000431.1:0-2134 GCA_031396425.1 Rhizobacter sp.
GAGCGTTTCAGCCGCGGCGAATTGCGCGTCACGCACGAGCAGAACCTGTTGTTGCCGTGGGTGCGTGAGACAGACCTGCCGGCCCTGTGGAGTGAAGCGAAGGCGCTGGGCTTCGCGGTGCCCAACATCGGCCTGATCACCGACATGATCGCCTGCCCGGGCGGCGACTTTTGCGCCTTGGCCAATGCCCGCTCGATTCCGTTGGCGGCAGAAATCAATGAGCGTTTTGCCGACCTGGACGAGTTGCACGACATCGGCGATATCGACCTGCACGTGAGCGGCTGCATCAACTCCTGCGGCCACCATCACAGCGGACACATCGGCATCCTGGGTGTCGACAAGGACGGCAAGGAGTGGTACCAGGTGTCGCTCGGCGGCTCCGATGGCTCGACCCTCAGTGGTGCTGCCGTGCCGGGCAAGGTGATTGGCCCGTCGTTCGCTGCCGATGAGGCGGCCGATGCGATCGAGGCCGTCATCGACACCTACCGCGCCCGCCGCCAGGCGAGTGAGCGGTTCATCGACACGCTTCGACGCATCGGCATCGATGCGTTCAAGGGCCCGGCCAACGCAGTGCGCCGCAGCACGGCCGCCCTGCACACCGCCTGATGGCGCCGGAGGCACCATGAAATTCATCCAACTGCGCAAAGACCGCTGGCACGCTTTGAGCGGCGAAGACGGGCCGCCGGTGAGCATCAATGCCGAGCCGTTTCTGCTGCTCGACATCAATCAGTGGCACGCCGTGCGCTCGCATTGGCCGCACAACATGCCCGTGGGCGTCGAGCTCGGCAACGACCATGAGATCGAAGACCTGGGCCCCGACCTGTTGCGCTTCGCGCTCGTCGTGCTGGACTTTCCGAAGTGGGTGGACGGCCGCGCCTATAGCCAGGCGCGGCTGCTGCGGTCGCGCTATCGCTTTCAGGGCGAGCTCAGAGCCACCGGCGACGTGCTGGTGGACATGCTGCCGCTGCTGGAGCGCACGGGCTTCAGTTCGGTGGTGTTGCGTGCGGACCAATCGATTGCCGCCGCCGAACGCGCCCTGGGGTTCTTTCCCGGGCACTACCAGGGCGACGCGCGCGATAACCGCCCTCTGTTCGGATTGCCTGCCGGGTCGGCGGACGAACTCGCGAAGGACGTGCAACCCGAATTCATCAACGAAGGGGCCTCGATATGAACGCCGTGCGCCTTTACGCGCGCGCCTCGGCGGGGTACGACAGCCGCGTCGCGCATGCCGTTGCCCTGCTTCAAAGTGGAGCCGCGGTACACGCCGGGCGGATCGTGCAGACCACCAGCCTGGGCGCCGAAGACATGGTGATCACCGACCTGCTTGCCCGCCATCAGCTCGGCATTTCCGTTGCGACGCTCGAAACCGGCCAGCTGCACGCCGAAACCCTGGCACTGCTACCGCGCCTCGAACAACGCTACGGAGTGCAGGTCGCGAAATTCTCTCCGGTGCAGGAAACGATTGTGCATTTCGTCAGGAAGAACGGCGACCGCGCGATGCGCCAGAGCGTCGACTTGCGCAAGGCGTGCTGCCGCATCCGCAAGCTCGAACCGCTGGCCCGCTTGCTCGCGGGGTCGAGTGCCTGGGTCACCGGCCTGCGCCGCGAACAGTCCAACACTCGCGGCGGCGTGCCGTTCCATGAAATCGATGACGAGGGCCGCACCAAGTTCAACCCGCTGGCTGACTGGAGCTGGGCCGACGTGTGGCACTACATCGACGCACACCGGGTTCCCTACAACCCGCTGCACGACCAGTTCATGCCCAGCATCGGCTGCGCGCCTTGCACGCGCGCGATTGCGGTGGGTGAACCGTTCCGGTCCGGCCGCTGGTGGTGGGAAGACGACAACGCGAAGGAGTGCGGCCTGCACGTCAAGGACGCGGCCGTTTCGACCCAGGGAGTGACCGCATGAACGCGCCATTGAGTCTTCACAAGCTGTTGCCCGAACTCGACCACAGCCACCTCGACTGGCTGGAAGAAGAGGCCATCTTCATCCTGCGCGAAACGGTGGCGGCGTTCGAGCGACCGGCGCTGTTGTTCTCGGGCGGTAAAGACTCGTGCGTCGTGCTTCGCCTGGCCGAAAAAGCATTCAAGAGCAAGGGCGATGCGGCGGGCGGGTACAAGGGGCGGTTGCC